>NZ_CANLBV010000006.1 GCF_947488985.1 uncultured Vibrio sp. | reverse complement strand
AAACTCAGTGCATTGTTTAAGAATTAGGCAACTATGGACCAGGCATGTCTTCTATCTGAATTAAGCAACAAAACCTCAGAAACCAACACTTTAATGCGCATACAAAAGAACATTCACCACACTTTTATGCGCATAAAAGTATGGTGTCAATACACAAACAAGCGCATTAATATGATAAGGTGAGATTAAGCGTAACCAAAATACGAGCAACATGGTATGAAACGATCAATCTTAGACAAACTGCTGAGCTGGAAAAATAAACCATCAAGAAAACCACTCTTGATCGATGGTGCCAGACAGACAGGTAAAACTTATCTGTTACAGGAACTACTAGGTCAAAATTTTAACAAAGTTATAAGAATTGATTTCTTAGAAGAGCCGCAGTTCAGAGAAGCATTTTCTAATTCTCTAAATCCTGACGATATCATTACCAATATTGAACTATTAACGGGAGAGGTATTTGACCTCGCCACTGATCTACTGATCCTCGATGAGATAGGTGAGTGTCCAAAAGCGGTCACTGCCTTGAAGTATTTTTCCGAAAAAGCACCACAAGCTTATATTGCAGCAAGTGGCTCTAACATTGGTTTACTTACATCCTTTCCTGTCGGTAAGGTTGAACAACACAACTTAAGACCATTAACATTTAAAGAGTTTCTTTGGGCAAGTGAAGAAAAGCCACTCATTAAAGCATTTGAGCAGCAAGTGAACTCTGAAGTTGCACATACAAAGCTATTCGGCATGCTTACTGATTATTATTTTGTGGGCGGAATGCCTGAAGCTGTTGATACTTGGTTTACTCATTCAGACAGAAGTATCATTGAACGAACGGAGCTTGTTTCAGACGTTCAAAGCAACTTAATTCAAGGTTACTTACGAGACTTTGGCAAGTACTCGGATAAAGTCGATGCCACACTTATAGAGTCCGTATTCAGAAACATTCCTTCACAGTTATCGTCAGTATTTGATGATTCAGTAAAACGTTTCAAGTTTAAAGGCGTCCATCAGCGTAAATCTCGATATGCTGAATACGAAAGTGCCATTACATGGCTACATAAATGCAGACTAACCTTGAAGAATTACCCTATCGATGGGCAACCTAGATCGCCCTTATCAGCCTATCAAAAAGAGAATGCTATAAAGCTGTTTCTATTTGATGTAGGACTACTTAATCACATGCTCGCGACAAATTACCGTGAAATAAAGCAACAAGGGTACGAATACAAAGGCTACGTTGCTGAAAACTTTGTTCAACAAGAACTTGCAGCACTGGGCTACGAACCGACTTTTTCATGGGGGGATGCTAGAGCTGAGATTGAGTTTGTCATTGCCGATGAGGTTGGTCGTATAATTCCTATAGAAGTAAAGAGTGGCAAAAGGACTCGTGCTAGGTCACTGCAATCCTATGTATCGAAGTGTAAACCACACAAGACAATCAAACTAACAGGAACACAAGGCTCCAATGCACTAGAGCAAGACAATGTTGTAATGCCTCTGTATTACACACAATACTTGAACGACCACCTTAAGGTTCCGATAGAGAGTTAGCCATACTTTAGGGGTAACTCAAAGCCCCATGGCTTTGAGTTCTCTATTGTTCTTTCATTACATAAAGTAAGTCACATTAGACTTTTAATAAGATCGCTAAGTTTACAAGCATAAAAGCTCACTACTGTAGACTTTTATGTAATAACTCAATGTACTCACCATAAAGGTTAACTTTAATAGACTTTTATTTAAAATCTACGTATAAACAACTTAAAAGTCTACCAAGGTGTACTTTATTGCATCATGCTATATGGAGGTTCCATGGTTAAGAAAGTAAAAGCAACTGAGTCACCAGATCTAAGCCAGGTGTTCACACCATCACTACTTGGTGAGGCGATCAAAGCAAAAAGAACTCAAAGTAAAATCACCCAGCAGGATGCAGCATTGCTTTCTGGCGTTTCAAAACAAACCTACATAAAAATTGAACAAGGCAGCTCCGATATTAAACTAACCTCTTTAATGAAAGTTGTGTCTGCTCTAGGGATAAAGATATCGATACAACCATGGCAAGACTTAGATGCTTCAGTCCCATCACAGGAGAAAGGTAATGACGTCTGGGTCTAATCAATACATCCTCGATATAGTTTATTAAATGGGGTTATTACCGCACAGAAGGTCATTCAAAAGCTCGCAGTCGAGGAGATACACGGCACAGTAATCATTATTCCGATGATTAATGTGTCAGGCATGCTGATGCACAGCCGGGATTTTATTTCATCGGATCCGGATGCATCCCCTGCGAACCTTAACCGCATTTTCCCAGGTAACCCGAACGGTGATGCCTCACAACGTTTTACACATTCAATTTGGCATAACTTACTCAGCTGTAATGCGGATCTTGCTATCGTTCTGCATACCCAAACTCGCGGAGCAGAGTATCCTTTGTATGTCTTTGCCGATTATCGAATCCCCGCAGCAATCAAAATGGCTCGATTGATCAATCCTGACTGTATTTTTGATGATCCAGGTGATGATGGCGTCTTAGAAACGCAGCTCAATAAAAATGGCACGCCCGCGATCACCGTCGAGGTTGGATCTGGAAAGATTTTACAACCCGACCTCATTGAGCGTTCAGTGAATGGCGTGATGAATATCCTACACTCGGAAAATATTATCCCTACAAAGATAGAGCAGCCTCACTATGCCTGCTTTGAAGGCAAAGAAACGATGACCATTAGAGCCAATGTCGGTGGTTTCGCTCTCCCTCAAGTTAAGGTCGGTGAATCAGTACAATTAAAACAATTGATTTCAATTCAATATGATAGCTTTGGTTCTGAGAAACAACGCTATTATGCGCCTGCTGATGGCTATGTACTCAGCATCAATCAAGACCCGATGCGTGAACCGGGCGCTTTGTTAGTCAGACTATTGAAGTAACACGTCACTTCATCAAATGGCTCTTTGCTGATGGCATTTGAGTCGTTAACCCATATTGTGAGAAGGGGATAACTCGGCAGAGCTATCCCCTTTTTGTTACTTATAAATATTCATCACAGTAAGTAAGTGATCAGAAATAGTGCAGGAAAAAAGCTTGAGAACAAGGAAGCATTTTTCGATAAGTAGTTATTCTGCAATCAAAAATTCTAACGCAATTATCGAGCGTGTTAACCAGCTAGTGCAACCAGTTATTTGCTACGATTGGTATTAGTATTACTGCTGAGAAAGCCCAGTATCACTACGCCGACTATGACGGCACAAACAATAGCAAATAGACGTGTCATTTGTGCCGAGAGGGACGCCGATCCTGGGTGACTAATAATCTGATAAACCAAGGTCGTAAAATTAGTAAACAAGAGCTGATAAATCGTCAGGTTTGCCTGCCGCCTAATAGCAAAACACGCAAGTTGCAAACCACACACTAAACTCACCCCATAAACAACCAAGATTGGAGCGCCTGACACCATCATGATCATCACCGGTAACGTAAATAGAATACCAACGCCAGTAGTGACAAGCTTGTTTCGGCTGAATGTCCGGTG
Source organism: uncultured Vibrio sp. (assembly GCF_947488985.1). Taxonomy (GTDB): domain Bacteria; phylum Pseudomonadota; class Gammaproteobacteria; order Enterobacterales; family Vibrionaceae; genus Vibrio. The sequence continues at coordinate 78,423 of NZ_CANLBV010000006.1, read as the reverse complement.
GTCGTGATTCGATGGGCTTTTCAACATACTGCCAAGCGTAATCGCGATCAACATCGTTTGTGAGACCGAATTTCCTACCAAAATCGCCAGTACAACCACAACTGCGGTCGCTTTAAATGCAACCATAATATGGTCACCAGTAGTGGGCGCATCGGAAACTGCCGCAGTCGGAAGGACATTCACTTCATCCCCCGGGAATAACCAGAACCCCAAGTAAGTGACGAGCAAAGCTATCACCAGCTTTTCAAATAACAGCACAGGCAATCCCGCCATTGGGAGATGCATTTGCTTGTTGACCACCACCATCACGATGACCACGATAATGGTCAGTGTCGCGATGATATCTTTTGTATTCTGATGGCTACGCTGATAGCTCCAGAACAGCAATAACCAGCAATAGAGGACAAAACCGGTTGGCGAGTCGACCAATACACTACCAAAAAACACCACACCAAAGCTGATTAAGATTACTGCAACGATCACCTTTAATATTAAATTAATCGGTGGTTTGGATGGCATCAGTGTCATGAACATCACAACAAATATGGGCGACAAAACAGCGAGCATCTGCCCACTTTGTTGATGGTAGAACAATAGCGAAAGCGGCAGTAACACCAATCGAATAATGGAGTTAGCTGAGCTATGAAACATAAGTCCACACACTTAGAATTCTCATCCAAAGCTGAGCAAGCCACTCACCTAGGGTACTTTGTTCTGTCATGACGGCCACCGTGGCTTGTGAACCAAAACGAATGTTGCTTGGAACCTCACCATGATCAAACACAATATTGACAGGGTAGCGCTGCGCGGCAATAGAATTGGTGTCTGAGTTTAAAAAACCAGTCTCTTGGTCAGTACTATTGCTGCCACCCGTTCCCCAACCAATGCTGTCAACCGTGCCGTATAGCACTCGCCCCGGTAACGCGTCCAACACGATCTCAACACTTTGCCCGACTTGTATATGCTCTAGTGAGTTTTCTCGATATAACGCAGATATCCACACCTCTCGCGGATCAACAAAGGTCAAAACGGGTGAGCCTGCGGTTGCTCGCTGGCCTACAGTCAATTGTAGGTTGCTCACAACGCCATGAGAAGGAGCCATCACTTGGGTTTTCTGTAAATTAAGCTGAGCCTGCTCAAGCGTTGCAATCGCCGCCAACACTTGTGGATTATCACTCCCTTCTGGCCCTAACGCTTGTTTTGCTTGAACCAGAGAAGCTTCTGCTGCTTTCAATGACGCCTCAGCACGATCACGGTTCTCTATGGCGTTATCTAATTCAGAGCGGCTAACTAACCCTTTACTGGCGAGCTCACTCACTCGGCTCGCTTGCTCTCGAGAATTGTCCCTAGCCGCAACCGCCTCGGTCACGTTCGCTTGTGCAACGTTGACTGCCGCTGTGCTTGCGCCAATATTTTGGCCGACTTGAGCAAGATTCGCTTCAGCGGAACGCAAACTGATCTGATAGTTTCGATCATCAATTTCAAACAACACTTGGTTCGTTTCAACGACCTGGTTATTTTCAGTTTGCACAGACGTGATATTGCCAGAAACTTCAGGGGCGATACGCACAATATAAGAGTGAACACGGGCGATCCCCGTCATTGGTGTGACACGGTCGGCCCACAAACTGTAAAGCCACACCACTAAAATAACCGAAATGATAATTAAACTAAGCTTGCGTGAAGATTTTTCTGCTTTTGACATATTCTCTCTCTCGATCCGACAGCATGATTTACTCGTATGCCGAATACGATGTTTTCAAATTTAAAGTGAATTCCACTTCATTGTAGTCGATCACTCTCTTGAGTAAAAACAAACAATTACTTGAAATATTGTCACGGCAACAGTCATCCGTTAACAGTCATCAATCACCAACTAACAATCAACAAAAAGCCACCGACCTCAATATTGAGATAGGTGGCTATTCAAACGCCAGTCTTACAAGACGAGTAAGATCTTGGGGTTACTCCATCTTGCCTAGCAAGTAATCTTCATCACTGCTCACTATCGCGCCGTATTTCAAGAAGTTCTTACCTAAGATCATACTGTAATCGAAGCGTGAACGATCTTGAAGATTTACCCTCACTCTCTTCTCTAGCGCACCTAACTTAATGTTCATTTCAACCACTGGACGAATATTAACTTTCTCGCCCTTCTTAGCCTTAATACGCATCACATCGACAACAGGCTTGGTGAACTCTTGCTTAGCGCCTTGGTTATTTTGATAGGTAAAGTTGACCATATCTTGGCCATCTTTTTCAAACCGTTTGATGTTCACCGCATTCATCGAACTGACATCTGCGCCAGTGTCGAGCTTCGCTGGGAATTTCATGCCTTTCACTTCAACAACTTCAATGTGCCCGGCTTTAAACAGCGGTTCAGCCTCCAGCAGAGAATCAGAACGCGTATTCAAATAGACGCCCTCTTTCGCGATCTTTTTTCCCAGAATGAAATAGGCTTGCTGCTCATCCTCATCGAGTACATCCAGTGCAAACTCTTGCTGGTAACGAGTATCAGATACGGCCAATTCCCCGAGCACAACAGGGCGAACATCGTCACCTACACGAAGCTTCTTAATCACTGGCTTCGACACCTTCTGTGTCTCTCCATCAGCATCGGTCAAAAAGAACTCAACCGAGGTATCTGTACCCTTTCCTGTCATTTCAAAGCTATCAACCTTCAACAGAGGAGTGTTGACTGTGAATGAAGCAACCGCCTTAAGGGGGAATTCATCCAGCGTGATATCTTCCTCAGGTGAGAGGATCAAAGCTTCATCATTCTTGGCAAGAGCACGGAATTTCTTTACGCCCTTAGCAAGAAGATTCTCAGCATTGATATCGATCATGAACAATTCACTGGTTGTATTGGTGCCAAACCTCAGCGGTGAGCGACTGCTAGAGCGATCACGCAAGTAAACCAAAACCTCTCGGGTGGTATTGTCATCGAGCTGAACGGGCACATAAACGAGCGGTCTCTTGTGACCACTCACGCTCAACATACGAACCAGTGGTAAGGTCATTTCTTGCTGCTTTCCACTGTTACTGACCATATCGAACGTCACTTGGTTGCTGTTTTTATCGACATCAATATTTTTTGCATGCAAAACACTGTAGCGACTTTTTAAAGAGAACGTCGCATTCATCGATAATCCAGAAATAGACACCTCCTCTTTTCTCCCCACCACTATCGCATTTTGCTGCTCCTGCAAATAGTCATAGCCTGCAAACACCAAAGCATTATCGGCGAGATACGTTTTACCGATAAGCACTGGGGCGGAGAAGTGATTTCTGTCGGTCAGGTTAACGTCGGTCTTTAACGTTTTATCAGCAATCGTCAGCGAGATCTTTACCGTCGGGCGAAGCAAAGGTGTGCTGCTAGTGCGGCTACGGATCATGCTGACACGCTCTAAAGGCTCTTCTATTAATGCCATTTCGCCAGTCAGTGGATTCAGGACTTTAAATGACACAACAGCCTGATACTCAGCAAAGGTGCTGCTATCCCACAGCTCGTAGTCAATGTCTTTGTTATTCAAGATATCTTCGGTAAGCGCCGCCATTAACGCTTCATCTTCCAAATCTCGGTAATCGGCATGAGAGCTCTTCACGTGAATCTCTTCAGCGTGCATCGAGGTCGTTTCTGCGCCAGTGTCGATTTTACCAATCAAAGGAATATCTTTTAGTCCTTTAACGTCCGACAGATAAACATTCTCGGTACGGCCAAAAACCAATTTCCCATCGAGTTCATAGGCTGGGTTCTGAGTAGTGTGTGAAATATCCGCTGCTAAAGAGTGTTGCGATAAAAGCAGAGTACTTAAAAGGGTTAGAGCCAAGGGTATCTTTTTCATGGGTTGGTCCGTTGTGATCCGCTCGCTAATAATACTGGTATTTCGGCGTAGAGTTCCCCTACCAGCAATGGTTCTAACATAACGCTAACGCTATGGTTTTTTCAATGACAAACCGTTGACTTTGCACAGTGTGGTGGTTATCCATTGTTGACCATTAGACACCCAATCAACTTTGCCACTACAAATCACTTTTCAAAACGGGATACGATATTAGCGATATAAATATCTTGAGTCAGTTTAACTGGCTAAAACACCAACGGTTCTAGGTAAACATAGCACTAAAACATAGCGACGGTTTTTCTCGCACAGATCGCTCGGGCTTTTTCTCCACCTGCCGTTATATTTGGGGAATCGCTTCTATTTTGCAAATAGCATTGGCGATAAGATTCGATGTATTGATCGAATAACGCTTTTCCATTAGCTTGTGGTAGTGCGAGCAGTTGGTTGATGAACGTCCTTGAGCCAACCTCAAAATGCTGGGTGTCGATGGGGGTGTTCCAGTCCCCTCCCCAAATCAGAAAACCGTGATGAGCAAATAGCTCAACGACCTCTTCTGCCATGCCTTGACGTTCCATTTCATCTCTTGCACGAAAGCGAGTGCGGTTCACATAACGAGTCGCAGATTGCGATGGTTTTACCGTAATTCGCCCGTTGCTATCAAAGGCTAAAAAAGGATTTTGAACCGGGTTAATGTCGATTGCCACACCATAAGCATGTTTTGACCAACCTCCTCCGCCAGTGATCGGTCGAGCGTTAAAGGCACTGCTATTGTTTGCTTCCATGGAAGCGTAATCATCGCCCTTAAATTCACGCATCAGCCGAGCAGTGTGCAACGGAAAATTGCGCTGCTTGAGATCTGAAAAGATTTGTTCAACAGCTGGCGCAACAACATCAAGCACGATCATATTGCCCGGTTGTGTTTCGCCTTTGAAGTTAATGAAATCGAAATCCACTTTGAATAGACGATCGCATCCAACGGGCGCACCACTACTCAAGACATTGTTCTTTTTCATCATGTCGCATTGCCATTGAGAGATAGGCGCAACTTGGGCAAAACTCATGGCACTGAGCACCATGGTCGTGAGGGCGAAAATAAAACGTTTCATATCAAAGACTCAAGAATAATAAGAGTGAAAAGTAGTTGGGGTTGGAAAATAACATATTAAGCCAAGTTGAACGCACGCTTTGTTAGCGAGTTTTATCCCAATAGACAATCTCTCGAACTCGTCCGCTCTGATCCGTATCCGCTTCACCAGCAACATAAGAAGGCTCAGGTAAGGTCGATAATCGCGGAGCGTTGTAGGCAATCAACATTAGTACAAAAGCATCATAGATATCATCGACCGCAACGTCTTTACGCTTGGTGTATGAAATGGCCAACGACACTCCCTCACACCATTGAGGTGCTAGTTGCTGAATAATAGCAAGCCTTTCCTCTTGACCCTGTTTCGTTCGCTTAGAAAACGTCAACGGTTCGCCTTTCAAAGCAGCAAATACAACCTCTGGATGTGACTCTCTTATCGAAAGGCTTGGGTGAGCTTCAATGAGTTCATCAAGCTCGCGGATCTTGGGAACAATTCCCCAAGTCTGTTTAGAAAACTTCTTATCAAGCTGTTCCACATTGGCACTACACGCCGCTATATAACCGGTTTGGTAAACCGCTTCTCGGCACGGTACTGGAAACACGGAAGAACCACGCTTGCTGGTGAGGAAACGTCTGGCTGCTTTATCGCACAACCTATCAGGAGTGAGCGAGTCGCTAAAGCCAATCGGCATATCGATTAACGTTGTTGCTCCGGTAAGGTCATCAACCAACTCATCGAGTGTATTTACCACTTTGAGCCTAGGTATTTCATTGTTACAGACAATCCAAGCGATCCAACCTAATTTACAGCCATCAATTCCAATGTATTTCATTATGTTCTCGATAGTTAGGGCGTGTTGATAAGCTATTTTTGATTATTAGCCTACTTGATGAACAAGAGCCTCTCCAATACCAAGCGTTCGGAAATCGTCGAAGAGGTGCTACAACAAGAGTCGGAACAGGAAGAGATATTGCTTGATCAAGCTCATTCACTGTTTAACCCGAATATCAAAGAGGTGAATATTTCAGGCTCAATAGCACCTGTCTTTGCCATTCAATGGGCACTGGCTAACAAGATTAAAGATTTAGCCCACCTTTGTGCTGTCGAAGATGAATATTTTGACTATTTCGAGCACCTCGGCGGCCCAGCAGCTTTCATGTCCTATAACGGCCTACAACTCTACTTAGAATCGCGTCAAGATCCGGAATGGGTAGAAAAATCGGACCCAAATAAACAGTATTGGTGATTAAGAGCCAGTATGGGTGAACACGCGCAAGCTCGATGCAAGTGAGACCTCCCCCCCTACTCAAGCCTATCACTCATATCAGCCATTCACGCAAAGTGCCTTTGACCGCTGTTTTGCCAATTGCGTTTATTATGCGCACCTCAAACGCCTCCTTTTGTATTAATCACTATTTATGCACCCTAAAAATCAACAGAATAAGCAACAAGCTGCACTTACCCACTAATACAACAAGCAAACAACCAGCATGAAGCTTTATTTGATTCCACTTAAAGCATGCCTTATATCACATAACATCGAAAAAACAGTTAAATAATTTAACATGCTAGTCACAAGTGAAGTATTGTATTGTATTGTTTGAAAAATAATCACTAGTAACACTAACAGGGAAAATAATCATGCAGTCATTCGTTGATTTTTTGAATGGAATCATTTGGAGTCCAGTACTCATCTATCTGTGTTTAGGGGCGGGGTTGTTCTACTCCATCATGACGCGATTTGTACAAATCCGTCACTTCTTTGAAATGTGGCACTTGCTACTGTCAGGAAAAAGCTCAACCAAAGGTATCTCATCCTTCCAAGCTCTTGCGGTTTCACTATCTGGTCGTGTTGGTACCGGTAATATTGCAGGCGTTGCGGCGGCTATCGGTTTCGGTGGCCCGGGAGCGGTATTCTGGATGTGGGTGGTTGCTTTCTTTGGTGCTGCAACGGCTTACGCAGAATCTACACTCGCGCAAATCTATAAAGAAGAAGATGAAGGCCAGTTCCGTGGTGGCCCGGCTTACTACATTGAAAAAGCCATGGGTCAGAAGTGGTACGCCTGGATCTTTGCCATCGCGACTATTTTTGCTTGTGGTATTTTACTGCCAGGTGTTCAGTCGAACAGTATCGGTAATGCTGTCGAGGCGGCATTTGGTTCCGGCAACATGATAGAAACGGCGGTCGGTACATTCAGTTTTGCTAAAGTTTTGACGGGCACGGTTATCGCTATTACGCTTGCTTTCATCATCTTTGGTGGTGTTAAGCGCATTGCGAACTTCACGCAAATCGTTGTTCCATTCATGGCATTAGCTTATATCATCATCGCATTCGTTATCATCTTGCTTAACATCAGCCAGGTGCCAGTGGTTTTCTCGATGATCATTAGCGATGCATTCACTCCAATGGCAGGCTTTGGTGCGGCAATTGGTTGGGGGGTTAAGCGTGGTGTTTACTCAAACGAAGCAGGCCAAGGCACTGGGCCTCACGCAGCAGCAGCAGCCAATGTTGAGCACCCCGCTCAGCAGGGTTTGGTTCAAGCATTCTCTATCTACATCGATACATTGTTAGTCTGTTCCGCGACCGCGTTCATGATCATTATCACGGGTGCCTACAATGTGCATGGTGGGGCTGAGGGGGTGTTCCTTGTTCAAAACCTAGCGACCAATATCGGTGCGAATAGCCCCGTATTTACCCAACTTGCGATTGAAAGCGCGCTACCAGGTATCGGCAAACCATTCATCGCATTTGCTCTGTTCTTCTTCGCATTTACCACTATTTTGGCGTACTACTACATCGCAGAAACCAACATTGCTTACTTGCGCCGTACCATCAAAATCCCAGGAATGATGTTCGTACTTAAGCTGGTTCTGATTGCTTCGGTTTTCTATGGCACAGTCAAAGCAGCAAACCTTGCATGGGCTATGGGTGACGTGGGCGTAGGCTTGATGGCATGGTTAAACATTGTCGGTATTTTGATTATCTTCTTCATGTCTAAGCCTGCGCTTAAAGCGCTAGCAGACTATGAAGAGCAACAAAAACAAGGAGTGACTGAGTACACTTTCAACCCTGTAAAGCTTGGCATTAAAGGGGCGACTTACTGGGAAGAGAAGTACAAACGCAAAACAGGTAAAACGCCGGAAGTAGAAGCGGCAGATAGCAAGCCTGTGGAGCAGCCTTTAGTGTAAAACTTCACATAGGAATATTACTTAAAACAGTCATCTTGCTTGTTGTTTGAAGCAAGATGCAAAAAGGGTTAGCCACGGCTAACCCTTTTTTATATTTTGCAGAAGAGCTCAATTATGCAGTGATTTCTTGAGCTGCTGCTTGAGGTGCTTTCTTCTCACCAATCGGCAGCACTGTGCGGCCGTATTCGTTGTTGATAACTTGAGCCATAGCAAAGTAGATAGCAGAAGCACCACAGAAAATACCTTCAAAACCAGCGATTGTGCCGATAAGTTGGCTGCCAGTGAAGTCACGAGCTGCAAGCAGGAAGAACAAGATAGTCAGTGAACCGAAGACGACTTGCTTCGCTACTGGGTAGCATAAAGAACCGATAAACATGAAGCCAGTGAAGATGCCCCACAGCAGTAAGTACCAACCCGTGAAGCTAGTTGGGCTTGCAGGTAGCCCCATATTAGGCATTACCATTAAGCCAACCAGAGACAACCAAAATAGGCCGTATGAAGTAAATGCAGTCGTACCGAACGTGTCACCGCGTTTGAAGCACATCATACCAACGATAACTTGGCCAAGACCGCCGTAAAAAATACCCATAGCAAGGATCATTGAATCGATAGGAAAGAAACCTGCGTTGTGAATATTAAGAAGAATGGTGGTCATACCGAAACCCATTAGGCCTAGTGGCGCTGGGTTAGCTAGTTTGGTCGACATTGCGAATTTACCTTATAAAATGGTTAATTAAAAAAAAATGATAAAGTTTATAATAAAATTTTAATCTATAAACTAGTGTAAGGGAAAATCAAGTTATCGAAAACTAAGATTGTCAAAATGATCTGATGGAGTCGACGCGGCCATTATGCCCAATAATATTCATTGAAAGTATGGGAGGTGTGCACCAAAAACGGAGCGTCATTCTAGAATTGAAGGCAAGATATCAGAAATTGTCCCCCCTTGTTTGCAATCTTACATTACGTAAGCTGAGTGACTAAGCTGCCCTAACGAGCTTTCAATAACCCTTTAATATGACAAAAGAGATGAAAGTGAACAGCAAAAATATAATGAGGAAAATAACCTACAGAAACATCCCCCCTCTGCTGAAAAAATTAAATACCGTTCGGGTTTCAGGCAATGAAGGCTCTACTTTTCTAAGTGCTGCAACACTTTCTATTATTTATAGATATGTAAAAGTTCACTCCTCCGCACATATTGGTGAGGCAGATCACACTTTTAATTGTTTAAATTCACCTAAAGCCTAAAAAGAACTAAATTCACCTGGCCCTGTCGCACATTATTGACGTGTTTAGTACTTTTTAGATAGGGCGAACTCTCGACAATAAAACAAACAAAAACACAGCCTTAGTAAAGCACTGGCAATAAAGTACACTATAAATACCTAAAAGCCGCTTTTTCAGTGACTCAGGTCACATGCATCTTAATCTGTAAACCTCTAAACTATTTGTCATACATTAATGCCAAAAATGATTCATAAGGGTTCTCCCATGAAAGCTTTAAACAAAGTTACTCTTGCTTTACTTACTACTGTTGCTGCTACTTCAGTAAGTGCAGCATCACTTAACATTCGTCATGAGTATAAGAGCCATACAGAGCAACACTCTACACGTCTTAAAATGGGTGATAGCATCGGTAACTTCTACTTTAGTGGTGAGCTAAAGTTTAAAGGCGCTGACGGTGATTTTATGAAGGATCTTCAAAACAATGGTTGGGAATTTGACTTCGGTTACAAATACAAACTAACAAATAGCAACTGGACGCTACAACCGGGAATGCCAATTGAAAGCCGCACAGGAGGCATGACGTATAAGCCGCAACTTCGTGCAACCTACGACATGCAAAGCGTTGATGGCCTAAGCCTAAGTGCTCGTTACCGTCACGATATCAAAACATACTCTACAGGCGAAGACACTGAAAACCGTCACCGTCTTACTGGTAACGTGAACTACTCTGTAGCAGATTGGAAGTTCGGCTTTGAAGCAAACTACTACAACGCTATCGGTTACGATATCTACAACAACACTGAAGAAAACTACGAGCTTAACCTGACCGCTGGTCGCAAGATTGGCAACTGGTACCCATTTGTTGAATTTGGTGACGTAAGCACAAGTGCTGAAAGTGCGACCCGTGAACTACGTAGCCGTGTAGGCCTAAGTTACAACTTCTAACTTACAGCTTCTAAGTTCTTATTGAACTCAAAAAATTTAGACAGTTAGATACGAAGAAAGCCAGCATGATGCTGGCTTTTTTAGTTTCGGCAGGAAGGTGTGGACCATAAACAGGTTCGTCATCACTCTAGAATTGAGGGCAACCTATCAGAAATCTCGCCCCCTTGTTTGCGCTCGTAAATTACGCTTGCTGAACTTTAGCTGCAGAGCCTTGTGATTGCCCGTCAGCTTGTGATCGTTGAGCTTGCTGATGAGCATCACGCTTAGCTAACACCGTGACAATGATAAGCTGCGCAACAAGCGCGCCTAACACAACCCATGCACTCCCAGTAAAGCCCGCCACCACAAAACTGACGAGCGCGATTGAACCGTTCATCAATGCGTAAGGAAGCTGAGTTTTAAAGTGCTCAAATTGATCACACCCTGCCCCTGTGGAAGAAAGAATCGTGGTTTCTGATATCGGAGAGCTGTGATCACCAAATAAGCCACCTGACAGAACCGCACCGATAGCAACCAACAATGGCGCATCAATCGCAATCGCGGTAGGAATAACCAATGGCATCATTATCGCGAAGGTTCCCCATGACGATCCGGTGGCGAATGAAATAAGGGCAGATAACACAAATGCGACCGCAGGCACTAACCAATAAGGAAAGCCACTCTGCGCTTGCTCTGCAATATACGCTGCCGCCCCTAACTCTTTACCGACCGTGCTCAACGCCCAAGCCAGCACCAAGATAATAGCCACCGGCATCATGTTCCCCATGCCTTTTAAGTAGACTGACACACCGTCAGACAACTTTCTTACACCGTAGTAAGCCATCAGGGAGATTAATGTTATCGCTGCAAAGAAGTAAGCAGAGGACAATGCCGCTCTGAATGACGATCCTGCGAGTTTTTGGAATGGAAAGCCTTGTGGAATAAGCATAGTGCACAGTACCGCGATCATTACCAGCAAAGGTGCCCAAACAAAAGAAGCCTTTGCATTTTTATGCGAGAATGGATTCAACGATTCACTGTTAGCACCAGAAGTGATGCCAGCTTGACAATCACGCTCTGCTTTCGCCATTGGCCCAAAATCCAGACCTTTAATTGACACTAAAGGGACAATGAAAATCGCTAGGAATGCATAGAACTGAAACGGGATCGCACCGATAAAAGCATCCCAATCAGACATGCTAACACTCAAGGCGGTAAACTCTTTTTGGATTAGCCCCATGATATACACTCCCCAACCGATGAAAGGGATAAGAATCGCGATTGGTGATGAGGTTGAGTCAATGATCAGCGCCAGTTTCTGTCTTGAAAGTTTCAGTTTATCAAAAAGGGGACGGAAAACAGGACCTACGATTAAAGGAGTGCCTAAGTCTGAGAAAAATATAACGATCCCCCCTAACCAAGCTGATACTTGAGCTTGGCATTTATTGCTTACCCACTGAGTCACTCGCTTTGCAAATGCGACGCCGCCACCCGATTTTTCCATCAAAGCAACAAAGCCACCAATGAACACGAGCAACATGATCACACCGGCGTTATAACTATCGGTAAGCTGAGGGACTAGATAGTCTTTAACCATCGCACCAAAGGTATCAAGCGGGTTGAGTTCACTAAACATACCAGTGATCATCACTACACCACTCAATACGCCAGCAAAAAGCCCAATCACTACATTCCTTGTCGCCAACGACAACACCAAAGTAATCACAATGGGGATGAGTGACGTGATATCTGTCTGTTCCATAGGTACACCTTAACCCAAAATAAAAGAATAAATATAATTAAAAAGTGAATATAAATTCGCTTGAGGCAATTGTACAGTAATTTATTCTTCAGGCAGGTAAATAAACTATAGCTAAATGAGATTGAGGGAAGATTCACTATCCGTGAGAAATTGACAGTCATAAATATATAAGAAACGTATACATTGACCAAAACGATAGCAATATAAAATACCGTACACAGCGATTGATAGTATTGGAAACTACCATTATGACAATCTTACTGCGCTTTATACTGGCATTTTGTTCTAGTTTGAAATAACCATCAGGTGATTGATTAAAAATACAAAACATAAAGCTGTATTTGTATTTCTATCTTTTTCGAACAGCGGATATGTGAAAAAATGCGCCTACTAAAGATACTGGTTATGGTATCTCAATGCTTGTGCCACTCATTTGATACGATATAACAAACGTATAACCTAGGCACTCCCACCACACTTACAGATAAGGATAATCTCTATGATCGGGAGATTAACTCAGTTATTCCCTGCTTGGGCTGTTATATTCGCCTTAACGGCTTACTTTCTACCTCACCTATTTGTCGATTTAAAATCTCAAATAGTCCCGCTGCTGACGATTATCATGTTAGCAATGGGGATCAGTTTATCGACCACCGATTTTCTTAACGTGCTCAAGCATAGAAAAGCCGTTGCGATCGGGGTCTTTCTTCAGTTTTCAATAATGCCCCTTACAGCCTTGACCATTAGCTTATTACTAGGGTTTAGCACTGAACTGACTGTCGGTATGGTACTGGTTGGCAGCGTTGCAGGCGGAACATCATCGAATGTCATGGTGTTCCTTGCGAAAGGCAATGTGGCTCTTTCTATTTCAATGACCGCAATATCGACATTATTAGGCGTCGTATTAACGCCATTGCTTGTCGAAGGGCTAGTGGGCCAAAGTGTTGATGTCCCTGTATCCGGTATGTTGATGAGCCTAGTGAAAATCGTACTTATTCCCGTCGCTCTTGGTGTGCTCATCAATACATTCATCCCTAAAGCGGTGACTAAAATAAATGCCATCCTCCCCTTAGTCTCAATGGTTGCGATTGTCGTTATCATCGCGATTGTTGTTGCATTAAATGCTGAAAATATCAGTACTGTTGGTCCTTTGGTGGCTTTGGCGGTGATTTTGCACAACAGCTTAGGGTTAGCTGCGGGCTACTACTGCTGCCGCCTACTTGGATGCAATGAATCCACTTGTCGAACGATTGCCCTCGAAGTGGGATTACAGAATTCAGGTTTAGCAACAGCACTTGCAATGAAGTTCTTCTCTCCGGCATCAGCGATTGCCGGGACAATATTCTCAGTTTGGCACAATATCTCAGGCTCACTCTTGGCAGGGTATTGGGCAAGTAATAAAGGTCGCAGCGCTGATAAAGAACTCAAAAAGCCAATGACTGAAGCGGCTTAAGGGCTTAGATAGATAAGGTTTAGATACGCCGTCATTCTATGACTCGTCCTAAAATGCGTTATGTCTATTTCTAAGAAAATCAAAAAAGCCTCAAACTGAGTTCGAGGCTTTTTTATTTTAAAGTATAAAGGCCGAAGCCTTTACATCAGTAGGAACTTATTCCCACTCGATAGTTGCTGGTGGCTTACCAGAAATATCGTAAACAACACGTGAAATGCCGCTCACTTCGTTGATAATACGGTTAGAAACCTTACCTAGGAAGTCGTATGGAAGGTGTGCCCAGTGAGCAGTCATGAAGTCGATAGTTTCTACAGCTCGTAGAGATACAACCCAATCGTACTTACGGCCATCGCCCATTACGCCAACGGAACGTACTGGTAGGAATACCGTGAATGCTTGAGATACTTTGTGGTAAAGGTCTGCAGCGTGAAGCTCTTCAATGAAGATAGCATCTGCGCGACGCAGTAGATCACAGTACTCTTTCTTGATTTCGCCAAGAACACGTACACCTAGACCTGGACCTGGGAATGGGTGGCGGTAAAGCATGTTGTATGGAAGACCAAGCTCTAGACCGATCTTACGTACTTCATCTTTAAACAGCTCACGTAGAGGTTCAACAAGGCCCATTTCCATATCATCAGGAAGGCCACCAACGTTGTGGTGAGATTTGATTACGTGTGCTTTACCTGTCTTAGATGCTGCAGACTCGATTACGTCTGGGTAGATTGTACCCTGAGCAAGCCATTTAGCATTCTTCAGCTTCTTAGACTCTTCATCGAAGATATCTACGAATACGTGACCGATGATCTTACGCTTAGCTTCTGGTTCAGCTTCGCCTTCCAGAGCTTTAAGGAAACGATCTTCTGCATCTACTTTGATGATGTTTAGGCCGAACTGGTCGCCAAACATATCCATAACTTGCTCAGCTTCGTTTAGACGAAGAAGGCCATTATCAACAAATACACATGTTAGTTTGTCGCCGATAGCGCGGTGAGCAAGCATCGCAACTACAGATGAATCAACACCGCCAGAAAGACCAAGGATAACTTCGTCGTCACCTACTTGTTCTTTAATACGTGCAACTGCATCTTCAATGATTGAAGCTGAAGTCCACAGACCTTCACAACCACATACGTTAAGAACGAAGTTCTCAAGCATTTTCAGGCCGTTTTTAGTGTGTGTTACTTCTGGGTGGAATTGTACGCCGTAGTACTTCTTCTCTTCGTTTACCATTGCAGCGTATGGGCAAGTGTCTGTTTCAGCGATCTTTGTGAAATCAGCTGGGATCTCAACCACTTTGTCGCCGTGGCTCATCCAAACATCTTGAGTAGACTCTAGGTCAGCGAAAAGTGCAGATTCACCAGTCACTTGTACAGCAGCGTAGCCGAACTCGCGCTCAGTAGACGTTGCTACTTTACCGCCAAGTTGCTCAGCCATAGTTTGCATGCCGTAGCAGATACCGAATACAGGAACACCTGAATCAAATACATACTGAGGTGCACGTGGAGAGTTCTCTTCCGTTACACTTTCAGGGCCACCAGATAGGATGATACCGTCTGGATTGAATTCACGAATATCCGCTTCTTCTACGTCCCAGCTCCAAAGTTCACAGTAAACACCGATCTCACGAATACGACGAGCAACTAGCTGTGTGTATTGAGAACCGAAGTCTAAAATTAGAATACGTTGGTCATGAATATTTTTAGTCATTGTAAGCAGTCTTATTGGCTATGTGATAAAACGGAGACGAGTTTACTCACCTCTGATTAACTCTTCAAGATATAAAGCAAACGTTTTCGTGGATTGTTCGTAAAACAATGCGTTTAAATATCATTGATCTAAAAAACAACCTATAAATACAATAATGTGCCGATAAAATCAGCACATTATTCAAACGTTTTATTGGGGGGAAATACTTAACCTAAACGGTAGTTTGGTGCTTCCTTGGTGATCTGTACATCATGAACATGAGATTCATTTAGACCCGCACCAGAAATACGAACAAACTCCGCTTTAGTACGCATATCTTCAACCGTTGCAGAACCGGTTAGGCCCATACTTGAACGCAAGCCGCCCATCTGCTGGTGAACGATCTCTTTAAGGCGACCTTTGTAGGCGATACGACCTTCAATCCCTTCCGGAACAAGCTTGTCTGCGGCATTATCCGTTTGGAAATAACGGTCAGAAGAGCCTTGAGACATCGCACCAAGAGAGCCCATACCACGGTAAGATTTGTAAGAACGACCTTGATAAAGAATCACTTCACCCGGCGCTTCTTCAGTACCCGCAAACATAGAGCCAACCATCACACATGATGCGCCAGCTACGATAGCTTTACAGATATCGCCAGAGAAGCGGATACCACCATCAGCGATAACAGGAATACCGTATTCGTCTGCTACTTCAGCTGCATCTGCGATGGCTGTTACTTGAGGAACACCGACACCCGTTACGATACGAGTCGTACAGATTGAACCCGGGCCGATACCTACTTTGACAGCACTAACACCGGCTTCGATAAGCGCACGAGCACCAGCACCCGTTGCTACGTTACCGCCTATGATTTGTAGATCTGGGTATGCAGCGCGAGTTTCGCGGATACGGTTAAGTACGCCTTCAGAGTGACCATGTGAAGAGTCGATAAGTAGCACGTCAACGCCAGCTTCAACAAGCGCAGCAACGCGCTCTTCGTTACCAGCACCAGCACCAACAGCGGCACCAACACGTAGACTGCCGCGCTCATCTTTACACGCGTTTGGTTTACGCTCTGCTTTGTGGAAATCTTTAGCAGTAATCATGCCCGTTAGTTGAAAGTCGTCATTAACAACAAGCACTTTTTCGACACGCGCTTCGTGCATTTTCTCTTGAACTTCTTCACGAGTTGCACCTTCTTTAACAGAAGCAAGGCGAGCTTTAGGCGTCATTACTTCATCAACTTTCTTAGAAAGGTCAGTAACAAAGCGAACGTCACGGCCGGTAATGATACCAACCAATTCGTTTGTTTCAGTAACAACCGGGAAACCGGCAAAGCCGTGTTTTTGGGTAAGGGCGACAACATCAGCAATAGTCGCGTCAGGGCTCACGGTTACTGGGTTAGAAACCACACCAGCTTCATAAATCTTAACCTGGCGAACCATTTCAGCTTGTTGCTCAATTGACATATTCTTATGAATAAAGCCAATACCACCTTCTTGCGCAAGGGCAATTGCTAGGCGCGCTTCCGTAACTGTGTCCATCGATGCAGAGATCATTGGGATGTTTAAAGAAATGTTTTTCGTTAACTGAGTGCGAAGATCAGCGGTGTTCGGAAGAACGGTTGAGTGTGCTGGGACGAGTAAAACGTCATCAAAAGTTAAAGCTTCTTTTGCGATTCGTAGCATTTGCAATATCTCACAACAAAGGTGTTAAAAGGAATAAATCCAACTTTATCGTTTCGCATAATAAAGTAATTTGGATTTGATATTGCAGAGAGATTATACGCGCAGCGCAATCGGTTGGCCACACATTTTTAAATATTTAATTTGCATTTACCCCCTTGATATGTATTATGTTGTCGCTATCCTCCATACTCACGTCCGGTGAGAATCAAAAAGAAAGACCTTCCAGCAAGGAAAGATAGCGCCTCTATGACCAATCCCAACATCTTTACTGTTTCTCGCCTTAACTCAGAGGTTCGTCTCCTATTAGAAAGTGAAATGGGGATTGTCTGGCTGGTTGGTGAAATCTCAAACTTTTCTGCACCTGTCTCTGGTCACTGGTATCTGACACTGAAAGACTCTCGCGCTCAAGTTAAATGTGCGATGTTTCGTGGCAACAACCGTCGTGTCACTTTTAAGCCCCAAAACGGTAATCAAGTGCTGGTTAAGGCGCGCTTGTCTCTCTATGAGCCGCGTGGCGACTATCAACTGATCATCGAAAGCATGCAGCAGGAGGGCGATGGTAAGCTTCAGCAAGAGTTTGAAAAACTGAAGATGAACCTTGCCGCAGAAGGACTGTTTGCTCAATCAAGTAAACAATCTCTTCCTGAGCACCCGCAACGCGTCGGTGTCATCACCTCAAAAACAGGCGCGGCACTGTTTGATATCCTTGATGTACTGAAAAGGCGCGATCCTTCATTGCCGGTTGTGGTTTACCCGACTATGGTTCAAGGCGAAGAAGCCGCGATTCAGATCGCTCAAGCGATTGGACGAGCTAATGAACGCAACGACTGTGATGTGTTGATTGTGGGCCGTGGCGGCGGTTCATTAGAGGACTTATGGTGCTTCAATCATGAGATCGTTGCTCGCACCATTGCAGCTAGCCAGATCCCGATTATCAGCGCCGTTGGCCATGAAGTGGACGTCACTATCGCCGATTTCGTCGCCGATATGCGCGCCCCTACGCCATCAGCGGCAGCCGAACTCGTCAGTCGTGATAACAGCCATAAAGAACAAACATTTATCTCTAAACGCGCTCGCTTAGTCAGTGCGATTCGTCATCGGTTAATCAAACAGGCACAATCCATTCAGACGTTGAAATACCGCTTAGAGAAACAGCACCCTAGCTATCAACTGCAAAAACAGAGTCAGCAACTGGATGATCTCGATATGCGCTTGCGTCGTGCTATGACTCAATTCCTAAAGCAGCATGCACAGCGTGTTGAGCGTAAGCAGCACCAACTTCAATTGAACTCGCCAGTGAAACGCCTTGGTGAACAAAAGCTGCATTTGCAGCGCTCTGAACAGAAGCTATTGGATGCGATGGATAAAACATTGCTAACCACTCGCCACCAGCTCGCCATGGCCGCCGAGAAGCTAGAAACCGTCAGTCCATTGGCAACCCTCAAGCGTGGCTACAGCATTACTCATTCAGCATCGAGCAACACGGTATCATCCATCAGCGATGTCGAAGTCGGTGAAGTGATCACCACTCAGGTTGAGGACGGTGTGATTGAATCGCAAGTCACGGCCAGAGTCGCTGAAAACTCGCTCTAGATTCGACCAACACTCTTAAAAACTCGAAAGCCCCATCGAATTATCGACAGGGCTTTTTGTATCAAACGGCTTTGAAAGAAGCTAATAGGATCCCATGCTATTCGGTAGCAGCAGGCTCCTTCATCGTCAGCATTCCTTCGGTCACAATAAAGTTGATGATAAAATCTAAGCCTTGGCTCTCTTTGAGGTTAGTAAACACATATGGCTTAGTTGGTCGCATGCGTTGCGTGTCTTGCTCCATAACCTCAAGCGATGCCCCCACATACGGCGCTAAGTCGATCTTGTTGATAACCAATAGATCCGAACGCGTAATACCCGGGCCGCCTTTACGTGGGATCTTTTCCCCTTCCGCCACATCAATCACGTAGATAGTGAGGTCGGCAAGTTCTGGGCTAAACGTTGCACTGAGGTTGTCACCACCACTCTCAACAAACACCACATCCAGATTCTTGTGTAGCTTTGCAAGCTCTTCTACTGCAGCTAGGTTCATCGATGCATCTTCACGAATTGCGGTATGCGGGCAGCCACCCGTTTCCACACCAATGATGCGGTCCGGCTCCAACGCTTCGGCTCGTGTTAGAATTTTTGCATCTTCTTGGGTGTAGATATCGTTGGTTACCACGGCAATGTTTAGCTTGTCGCGAATGGCTTTACACAGCACCTCTAACAACGCTGTTTTACCTGATCCAACAGGGCCGCCAATGCCAATTCGAAGGGGTTGCTTATAAGTTTCCATTATTTTTTCCTTGTATTCTTTTTGCTACATCGTTCGGCTTAGCGCTACGAACGAAATAGTCGTGTATATTGTGTTTCGTGCAGTGAACTGGCTAAGGCCATTGATGGCGAAAAGCTACCGACCATCCAATCTTCTATCGAGCGCGATTTTTCAATCACCTCTGGAAAGGTATTGGTGATGTTGATCAGTGCCAGTTGACCATCGGTTTGGCCTAAAGGCACCAGCTTCACGCCTGCGGTAACGATATTTTCCAGCCAGCTCCATAAGTAGCCTTGTTTGAGGCTTTCTAAATCAATATTCCAATGCAGCGCAGCCATGCACAGACCTAATAATTGATTAGTATGACTATTAATTGAATCCACCAGCGATATATCGATATCTAAGCGCTTCAGCAAGGTGTTCAATGCCAGTCCTCGTTGCTTCTCTTCCGCTCTTAATTCACTGGTTTCACGGCTTGAGTACAGGTAGTTACACCAATGCTCAAGCTCATCGAGCTCACCTTTTTCTAGGGCGTGATAAAGACGCTCCAAAATCGGTAATTCCAAGGTGGCGACACTAGAACTAACGATGGTATTGAGCCACTGTTCCATGCTGTGGCGATCCGTCACCCAACCAGCTTCTACCGCCAACTCTAGGCCTTGCGAGTAGGTAAAGCCGCCAATTGGCAATGATGGGCTTATCAATTGAAACAGACGGTAGATGGCAACATTTTCTGTTGTGGTCATGATTATGCCCTCACTCTTCAGAATCTAAAAAGATCAGAACTTACGCGCCCAGTACTAATAGAGCACTTGCCGAAGCCACGCCAACCGACATCCATTTAGAGTAAACCGCACGTCCAACTACAGTTCCAATCACCATTAACGCCAAGGCGCTGATGCTCATACCTGCCGCAAACTGAGTAAGGCTGCTCGCAGCTTCCACACCGTGTGCGTAACCATGGAAAAACAACATACCGATTGAAGCCGCCACAACGCTATTTACGCGCTGAGTGGATGGTGAGAATACGTGCCATAAGCATAGGCTGACCACGAATAGAGAAGCGATGATTGCAGGTTCAACGATCATTGAAAAACCCAAAGCTTGGCCTGCGATAAGCCCGACAACCAAAGACGCCAGTCCGCCACCAATCAAAGTCGCTTTGACCTTTGATGAAACCGAAAGAGCCCCGATTAATAAGCCGAATGCGATCAACATGATCAAGTGATCCATGCCCGTTACTGGGTGAGTGACACCAGACATAAATGAATGAGAATCATGAGCCCCGTGCCCTGGGTGTGCCTGTGCCATCATTGATGTTGTTAAAGAAGCTATTGTTAAAGAGGCCGTTGTTAAAGACGCTGTTTTAAATTTCATCGTGAGTTCCTTGCGTTAATTTCTATCTCTTTTCTAAGAGGATTTTTCAGAGAAAGTGTTGTTATTCGAATATGTTGCGAGCATTTACTGGGCTTAATTTAGCCCTTTCCAATGGCACTCAGAGATTAATGATGGTGATGATGCCCACCCGAACGGCCACCATACGCGCCACCTTCCGGTTCAAAAGGTTGGGTTTCGGTGGTCACTTTAGCACCTAGGCCCTCCACCATTTCATCCAGCACATGGTCATGTTGATAACGAACCCAGCCCGCTTCCACTTGCAACGGAACATGACGGTTGCCAAGGTGATATGCCACTCGCGTTAACAAATGTGGGTCTTCGCAGTAAATCGTCGACACGGTTTCTGGTGCCGCTTTCACTTCTACGACAAGGCCACATTCGCTTGAAAGCTGTTCGCCGCCACGCAAGATATGACCTCTTGGTAGAAATAGACCAGCATTGCGACCGTCATCCAGCGTCACCTTAAGGCGGCTTTTGATACGGCTATCAATCGGCAGGCTCAAGTAACCGTCCGGTGCATTATGTATTTGAGTATTCAGTTGAGTCAGTTCAATCATGCTATTACCTCAATCTCCTCGGAGATTTATAACGTTCTAAATAAGTTTGTTAAATCAAAGCTCTTAACTGGAACCGCAAAATAAGAGCTCTGAGCCAAAGGTTAAAATAGGCGCCCTCAGCTAAGTGCTAAAATAAGAAGTAGCGCTGCGCCATTGGTAACTCTTTGGCTGGCTCACAGGTCAACAGCTCGCCATCGGCGCGTACTTGATACGTCTGTGAATCGACTTCAATTTTTGGCATCCAATCGTTCAATTTCATGTCGGCTTTGCTGATATTTCGACAGTTACTCACCACACCAATCAAACTCTGCAAACCCAATTGCTTATCGATGTTCTGTGCTTTGGCTTCTTTGGATACAAACAACATCGAGGTGTTCTGACACGCTTTGCCATAGCTACCAAACATCGAGCGGTAATGAACAGGCTGAGGTGTTGGGATCGACGCGTTTGGGTCACCCATTGGTGCCATAGCGATCATACCGCCCTTCAAAATCACGCTAGGTTTAACGCCAAAGAAAGCGGGCTTCCACAGGACTAAATCCGCCAGCTTGCCCGTTTCAATAGAACCGATCTCATGAGACATACCATGAGTGATCGCTGGATTGATGGTGTACTTAGCGACATAGCGTCTTAAGCGGAAGTTATCGCTGTAGTCTGAGTCTTCTTTTAGGCTGCCACGTTGCACCTTCATCTTATGCGCGGTTTGCCAAGTTCGCGTCACCACCTCACCGACACGGCCCATGGCTTGTGAATCGGAGGCAATCATCGAGAACGCACCTAAGTCATGAAGAATATCTTCAGCGGCAATGGTTTCACGACGAATACGAGATTCCGCAAACGCGACATCTTCAGCAATAGACGGGGAAAGGTGGTGACACACCATTAACATATCCAAATGCTCATCGACGGTATTGATGGTGTAAGGTCGGGTTGGGTTGGTCGAAGAAGGTAAAACGTTTGGCTCGCCTGCAGCGCGAATAATATCCGGAGCATGACCGCCACCCGCCCCTTCGGTGTGGTAGGTATGAATGACACGATCACCGATTGCGCCAAATGTTGACTCTACAAAACCAGACTCATTCAAGGTGTCGGTATGAATCGCAACCTGTACGTCCATCTCATCGGCAACAGTCAAACAGGTATCGATTGAAGCGGGAGTAGTTCCCCAATCTTCGTGCAGCTTCAAACCCACTGCGCCAGCAGCGACTTGTTCACGCAGTGCTTCAGGTTGACTTGCATTCCCCTTGCCTAACAGGCCAAAGTTCATCGGAAATTGGTCAAGCGACTCTAGCATGCGGTGCATGTTCCAAGGCCCTGGCGTACACGTGGTCGCGTTGGTGCCGGTGTTTGGCCCTGTGCCACCGCCAATCATGGTGGTTACCCCTGATGCTAGCGCCTCTTCAATCTGTTGCGGGCAGATAAAATGGATATGTGAATCGATGCCACCTGCGGTCAAGATAGAGCCTTCACCCGCTAATATTTCGGTGCCCGGGCCAATCACAATATCGACGCCCGGTTGAACGTCCGGGTTACCTGCTTTACCCAATGCCTGAACTCGACCATTTTTGATCGCGACATCGGCTTTGACGATGCCCCAGTAATCCAACACGATGGCGTTGGTGATCACCAAATCTGGTGTTTCGGCACTAGGACGTTGACTTTGCCCTTGCCCATCACGGATCACTTTACCTCCGCCGAACTTCACTTCGTCACCGTACACGGTGTAATCTTTTTCCACTTCTAGCCATAAATCGGTGTCGGCAAGACGCACTCGGTCTCCGACTGTTGGCCCAAACATTTCGGCGTAAGCCTGTCTGGATATCGTCGCCATGTTCAATCCTTTGTCTGTTTTTGTTATTTGTCTTATCTAGAATTCATGCTGTGAGTGAGGCGTTGTGCATTATGAGGCTGTACCTATAAGGCAATGACGTGCAAAAAAGTTACGTGCAAGAAAAAGCCTTCAAATGCAACAGTCCTCCTTGATGATCCTAAAGCTTGCCCATCACTTTCCCTTGAAAGCCATAGATCTCTAGCTTGCCCGCATAACGCACTAACTCAACGCTGCGCGATTGTCCCGGCTCGAATCGAGTTGCGGTACCTGCCGGAATATTGAGTCGGAAGCCTTTGGTGGCTTCTCGATCAAAGATCAACGAAGGGTTTGCTTCATAGAAGTGATAATGGGAGCCGATCTGGATAGGACGATCGCCAATGTTTTGGACCTTAACGGATGTCGTATCACGGCCTTCATTTAGGGTGATGTGTCCCGCTGCGGTTTCTACTTTTCCGGGAACTAAGCCTGAATATTGTTTGGTGGAACCAGCCATATTTCTTCTCCCTACACGATAGGTTCATGAACGGTCACCAACTTGGTGCCATCAGGAAAAGTAGCTTCGACTTGTACATCTGGGATCATGGAAGGGATCCCCTCCATAACGTCATCGACGGTAAGCAGTGTTCGTCCAAAATCCATCAATTCCGAAACGGTTTTACCCTCACGGGCCCCCTCAAGAATGGCACTGCTGATCAGCGCAATAGATTCTGGGTAGTTGAGTTTTAAGCCTTTTTGTTTGCGCTGCTGTGCCAGCATTCCTGCGCAGAAGATAAGTAGCTTATCTTTTTCTCTTGGTGTTAATTCCATTTAGCCGCCCGCTGTTAGTGTTGTTTTCTTATTGCTCAGAAACGCATGAGCAGTAAGTGGGATTCAATCACAGCAAGCTTGAAAAAATGTACCGAGAGCCGGAAGTCGCCCTCGGTACAAATAGGGCTAATCGCTAAGTCGCCCAAATCCTTGGCAAATCAGGAGTCGTACCACATAAATGAGAGCGAGTTGCTTGCCATATCCGACCAAAAGCCTGGAGGATGTCTTCACTCCAATAACCCAAGGCTCGCACCACAATCAATCCTTCTATCTGCGTCGCACCCAATATTAATGTGGGTTCACTCGATGTTTTTGATGTAACTGATTGCTGTGAAGCTTGCTGTGTAATAGATAAGAGCAAGCTCTGTACCAACTCTAAATCTTGCTTCTCATTTGAGGTGATATAAAAGGTACCCATCATTGAAAAATCAAGTAACCCCATATTTATCATTAACTTATCGCCACCATAAAAATTAAAACCTTCAGTCAGAAGCCTTTGATTATCAAGATAGATTTCCGTTTTCCCAACAAGGTGACCACGCTCAAATCCCTCATTCTGTGCAGGCCGTCCAAAACAGTGCACCTCCCAACCCCAAAACTGTGCACCCTTTTCAAGGCGAATTTCAGTGTCTAAACGAACGTGTGCATTGGGGAAAAAAATGTTCTCTTGTGGCATCCATTCCAAGCGCGCACCTTTCTTCACTCGAAGGGTTTGCTTTTGCTTAGCGTACTTGTTGTTAGAACGATAGAATTTGGTCGCACCGGGTGTGGTGATCAGCGTATGAGCACCGCTTTCTACGGTCGCTTCAATATTGAGTGTGTCTCCCCCTACTACGCCACCGGGGGGATGGAGTAAGTAGGTGTGACACGTTTCCCCATCAGGATATAGGGGGCGTTGCACCGCAAGCGGACCAGACTGCTGACGATTCTTTAATACGGTTTTGTCACCACGGTCGGCGAAGGTAAGATTTAAGTTTGCTTGCCAACCGTCTCGAATATCTTGCTCGATGGTCTCACTCAGAGATACGGCTTCCTCTAGTGAGGTATTCAATAGACAACTCATACCGTCAGATACTCCTTAATCAAAGATTCGTCAAGCCCTGCCATTTCACCTTCTGCGACCTGACGACCACGGTCAAGAATGCAAAAGCGATCCCCAACTTTTCTGGCAAATGGCAGCTTCTGCTCAACAAGCAGCACCGTGAGTCCCATCTTTTCATTAAGCATTCGAATGATGTCGCCAATCTCTTGCACGATATTGGGTTGAATACCTTCTGTCGGCTCATCCAAGATCAATAGCTTTGGATTGACCACCAACGCACGACCAATCGCAAGTTGCTGCTGTTGACCACCCGATAAATCACCACCACGGCGATGTAGCATCTCTTTTAATACCGGGAAAATCTCGAAGATAAACTCGGGGATATTACGATCTCCCTTCTCACGGATCGGCAAACCAACCTCTAAGTTTTCTTGCACGGTGAGCATCGGAAAGATCTGACGACCTTGGGGAACATAACCGATCCCTTGACGAGGGCGCTCTTCAGCATCAGTTTTCAAAAGCGACTCACCGGATAAAGCAATATCACCGCTTTCAATCTTAACTAGCCCCATGATGCACTGCAGCAGCGTGGTTTTACCTACGCCATTTCGTCCCATTAATACCGTACATTTACCTTCAGGGATATGCATATCCAAATCCCACAGAGTGTGGCTCTCACCGTAATATTGATTAACTGATTTAACCTCTAACATCCTATTCTCCGAGATAAACTTGTTTAACTTTAGGGTGAGCTTGCACTTGATCCATAGTGCCTTCAGCTAATACATGCCCTTGGTGCAGCACGGTGACATGGCTGGCAATGGAGCGAACAAAATCCATATCATGCTCAACCACCACCACCGAGTGCTTACCGGCCAGTGAGTTAAGGAGCTCAGAGGTACGATCCATCTCTTGGTGAGTCATACCTGCAACGGGCTCATCCACCAGCAATAGCTTAGGGTTTTGCATCAGCAGCATACCGATCTCTAACCACTGCTTCTGACCGTGAGACAGGTTACCCGCCAAGTTTGCGGCTTCGTCTTTTAGGTGAATAAGCTCCAGTACCGACATGAGTTTATCTTTCTGCTCACCGCTCATCACGGCAGTGAAGGTTGCCCATACTGAGCGGTCACCTGCCATGGCTAACTCAAGGTTCTGCCATACGGTTAAACACTCAATCACGGTCGGTTTTTGGAATTTACGCCCGACACCTGCATTGGCAATTTCGGCTTCGTTCATCTTCAATAAGTTGATGTTCGAGCCTAGCCATACTTCACCAGTATCAGGCTTAGTTTTACCCGTTATGATGTCCATCATGGTGGTTTTACCTGCGCCATTAGGGCCAATAATGCAGCGCAGCTCTCCCTCATTGATGTAGAGGTTCAGATCGTTTATTGCTTGGAAACCATCAAAACTTTTATTGACGCCTTCCACATACAGCAGCACATTATGGCGCGTATCGATGGCAGGGTGCACATCGGGTTTAAGGTAATCAAAAACTTCGTCTCGACGAGTAAACGCCTGCACCGATTCCTTTACTTTATTAAAGCGGGTCATGCGATCACCTCCTTGGCTTTACTCTGTTGATCCTTATCTTGCCCTTTCGAGTCGACGCCCTTGCGTAACTGTTGCCATTTATCGGCAACGAAACCAATCACGCCTTTAGGGAAGTACATGGTCGAGAGAACGAATAGACCACCAAGCGCAAACAGCCATACCTCAGGGAATTCAACCGTAAACCAGCTCTTGGCGTAGTTGATGATCAAGGCACCAACAATGGCCCCAAACAGAGTGGCACGACCGCCTAACGCAACCCAAGCAACAATCTCAATCGAGTTGAGGGGCGCGAACTCTCCCGGGTTAATAATACCGACTTGAGGCACATATAATGCGCCAGCAATACCGGCGATAACTGCAGATAAAACAAAGACCCAAAGCTTTATGCCATCGACGTCATAGCCCATAAACCGGGTTCGAGATTCGGTATCGCGGATCGCCAATGCGACACGACCTAAACGGCTCGTCACCACCATGCGACACGCAATGTAGCTGAGGATCAGTGCGATACCCGTCGCGACAAACAGACCAATCTTAACCGCATCATTTTGTAAACTCAGCCCTATGATGTCTTTGAAATCTGTTAGACCGTTGTTACCACCAAAGCCCATCTCATTGCGGAAAAATGCCAACATCAAGGCGTAAGTTAGCGCTTGCGTCATAATAGAAAGATACACCCCTGACACACGAGAGCGGAAAGCAAGGTAACCAAACAAGTAAGCCAATGCGCCCGGTACTAATACCACCATCAAGCAGGCAAACCAAAACTGATCGAAGCCCTGCCAAAACCATGGCAACGCAGACCAATCAAGGAACACCATAAAATCAGGTAGGATAGGATCTCCGTAGACTCCACGGTCGCCAATTTGACGCATTAAGTACATGCCCATCGCATAGCCACCAAGTGCAAAGAAAGCGCCATGCCCAAGACTTAATATTCCGAGATAGCCCCACACAAGATCGAGCGCCAACGCCAACATCGCGTAGCTCAGGTATTTACCCATCAGTGAGATCGTGAAGGTCTCAACATGGAGCGGATGCCCACTTGGCAGCATGGTATTCGCCAATGGGATTAAAATCACGGCCGCAAGAATGGCGAGGATGGTCAGTTGCCCACCCTTGTCGCCACGCATCGCCGAAAGTACAAATGATTTTGACTGCATGATATATCCTTAACCTTCAGCCGCACGACCACGTTGCGGGAACAATCCGCGTGGGCGTTTTTGAATAAATAGAATGATGAAAACCAGCACTAGGATCTTGGCGAGCACCGCACCCGCCCATGGCTCTAAAATCTTGTTGAATATGCCAAGGCTAAGGCCTGCGACTAGTGTGCCCCACAAGTTGCCAACGCCACCGAATACCACCACCATAAATGAGTCGATGATATACGCCTGCCCCATATTTGGACCCACGTTAGTCAGTTGAGAAAGTGCGACGCCAGCAATACCTGCTACGCCTGAACCCAAACCAAAGGTCATCGCATCGACACGCTCAGAACGAATACCCATCGCACGAGCCATACCACGGTTTTGAGAAACAGCACGAACCTGCAAACCAAGCGGTGTCTTTTTCAGCACCATCAATAATCCGATAAACACCAAGCCACAAAATAGAATGATGTAAAGGCGGTTATAGGTGAGCGATAACATTGGGTTTAATTGCAGTGCTCCCGACATCCACTCCGGAGTGCTCACTGAACGGTTAAGTGGAGAGAAAATAGAACGAACGGCTTGCTGCAAGATCAAGCTGATACCGAATGTCGCCAGCAAGGTCTCCAATGGACGACCATAAAGGTGACGAATCACACTTCGCTCAATCGCAATCCCCACCAAACCAGAAACAATAAATGCGGCTGGGATCGACAGGATCAGTGCGACACCAATGTGATTCGGCATCAACAGCTGTAACACGTACGTGGTGTAAGCACCAATCATGATCAGCTCACCATGCGCCATGTTAATCACACCCATCACACCGAAGGTGATCGCCAAACCAATACCTGCCAATACAAATACAGAGCCTAGGCTCAAACCGAAGAACACGGTTTCAATACCGGAATACAGCGCTTGGCTTTGCTGATAATCGTCCATCGCTCGCTCTGACGCGGCTAAGATGCTTGGTTCTTGCTCACTATTAAGCAATTGATTTAACGTTTTCAGTACAACGGAATGTTTAAAGTCACCCAGTCGTTCAATCGCAATCACTCGCGATTCTGGTGCGGCCTTATTATCAAGCGAGGTAAAAATGGCAAGCGACAAGTCCATCAACTCAGCGACTTTGCCCTCTGATTCACTGGTTCTCAGCACCGCTAAACGATCGATAATGTCAGAATCTTTGGTACCAAGCAGATCCAGAACCGCTTTATAACGTACATCTGGGTTACTGCTGTTCAGTCCAATCGAGGCAATTTCCCCACGCAAGATCCCGCGAAGTTTGTTGTTCACGCGAACCTTCTTAAACTGCCTAGCATTCTCGATACTGAGGCTTGATTCATCCCATACAGACTGAGCCTCGGTTGCCGTTTTAATGCTTTGAATTAGGTAGAGCTGTTTGTACTGCTCGCTTTGTTTGTCATTGAAGTAATAGAGATTACCGTTTAACCAACCATCCAAAATAGGTTTCGACACCTCTTCCGTTTGTGTCTCAATCACCCAATTGATAGCAATTTCTTTATCCGATGTTTTTTTACCAACTAGCGCCTTGGTAAAGCTAGCTTCATCCGTTATTCCAGCAAAAGCAAATTGAGCGCTGATTGCCATGAGCAACAGCGCCTTAAATACGTTCAATACGTTTTTCATCCCTACTTCCTTAGTCCATCTCGCTAGATATTGTTATTTTTGCTCGATGGATATGTGGATAATAATTATTGAGTCGAACAACAGAGCCTTCTTTTCGTCACGCTTCTCAAAAAGCACGCTCCTACTAAATAAGAAGGCTCAGCGTTCCTAACTAACCGCTCTAGTTACCGCCAGAACACTTCTTGGTTTCGACGTTAAACGCACCACATGAGAATGGTTTAGACCAGCTAGAAAATAGTTTCGCCGATTCAGGTAGGTAGCTTGACCAAGCATCACCCGCAACCAGACCTGTCGTTTCCCAAACAATATCGAATTGGCCATCGTCTTGGATCTCACCGATCAAGACGGGCTTAGTGATGTGGTGGTTTGGCAGCATGGTTGAGTAGCCACCAGAAAGGTTAGGCACAGATACGCCGATCAAGGCATCTTGCACCGCTTCAGCCTCGGTTGTACCTGCATTGGTCACCGCTTGAGCCCACATGTTGAAACCAACATAGTGCGCTTCCATTGGATCGTTGGTGACACGCTTTTCACTCTTGATGAACGACTGCCACGTTTCAACAAACTCTTCGTTGGCTTCGGTATCAACACTCATGAAGTAGTTCCAAGCCGCTAGGTGACCAACCAGTGGTTCAGTATCCATACCTGACAGTTCTTCTTCACCAACAGAGAATGCAATAACCGGGATGTCTTCAGATGAAATGCCTTGAGCGCCTAGCTCTTTGTAGAAAGGGACGTTCGCATCGCCGTTCACAGTAGAAACCACTGCGGTTTTCTTACCCGCTTCACCGAACTTTTTGATGTCTGAAACAATAGACTGCCAATCAGAGTGACCAAATGGCGTGTAGTTGATCATGATGTCTTCTTCTGCGACACCTTTATCTTTTAGGTAGGCTTCAAGGATCTTGTTGGTCGTGCGTGGGTAAACGTAATCGGTGCCTGCTAGTACCCAACGTTCCACTTCAAGCTCTTCCATCAAATAATCGACGGCTGGAATCGCTTGTTGGTTTGGCGCAGCGCCAGTGTAGAAAACGTTTTTAGACGACTCTTCACCTTCATATTGAACTGGGTAAAAAAGGATGCTGTTAAGCTCTTCAAATACTGGCAGCATCGATTTACGCGATACCGATGTCCAACCACCGAAGACCACATCAACCTTCTCTTTTTCGATCAGCTCACGCGCTTTTTCTGCAAATAGCGGCCAGTTTGATGCAGGGTCGACAACCACAGGCTCTAGCTTTTTACCCAGCAAACCGCCCTTTTTGTTCTGCTCTTCGATGAGCATTAGCACGGTATCTTTTAGCGTGGTTTCACTGATCGCCATGGTGCCAGACAGTGAATGTAGAACGCCGACCTTGATGGTCTCGTCAGCCGCAAGCACTGATGCAGAAGAAAATGAAAGTGTTGTACACAGTGCAGCTAGCGATAAATTGAACACCTTGTTCATGATAGTACTCCATAATTGTATTTTTGTTATTCAATTACAGAGTTACAAGAAGAGTGCCAAACTTAAAAATTAACCATTAAAATTATAAATCATTGTATTAATTGAACTAAAAACCATTCACACCAATAGCGTGCATAGCAATCATGTAACTATGTTTCATACTGGTGCAGCGACGATAAGAATGAACCAAGATGAAACACCGCCAACCACTGATACAAAAAAGACCCAACACCATATTGTTGGGCCTTCAATAGACATCACAGATGAGAGTTCAAACCACGCATCGATCACGCATCAAGCGCACTAGTTGGTTTGATGAAACTCGAACTTAACCCTCGACTTAGATTTGAGCTCGTTGCAATCACCGTTACAAAAATAGCTCGCCGAACCACAGGCTTGAAGCTTTTCTAACTGACTACAGCACTCAGGGCAAAAGCCTACTTTTGTAAAGTGAACCCGACAATTCTTACAATGATACTGACCATCCCAATCCAATTCCGACTGACATTTAGGGCAGATATTTTCACTCATTAGCACTTCCTAATTGACGACTATTTTAACAATTTACTACTGATGAGATTTAGCTTGCTTGATCTGGTGCATGTTGTGAGAAGCCTATTTATTCAATCAGGGCCTTTAATGATGGCGAATGGTTCTCATAGCAAAGTACAAGAGAGATCGAAAACAGCCCTCTAGCAACAACAATGATCTTAGGGAATCGAGCCGTGGATGCGATGCCACACAATGAATAAGTCAAGCACATCATCAAAGATCATAGGTTGATCTTTTGCTTTATCTATTTTGATCAGCGATCTACCCCAAAAAGAATATTTATATCACCACACACCGAAAGCATAAGTTACATATGCTGCATTTCAATTTTAAATAGTTATTTATTTCAAATGTGACATCTAAAAAACAAATTAACAGCACAAGTTATTTGAAATTATAGCCTAAATCATCGAATTACATGGGTCAGCATTTCAATATGCTGGTCATCTAACTGAGTTAACTTAACGGATAATGCTTTAAGCTGTGAGGTATTCTCAATATGCGTTCCACCACAGGGAATAGACACTAAAGTATCGGCATCCAACTGCCATTCCCAATAACGAGAGTCTGTTAACGCCTCGCCTTCCAGTCTCATCGCGACTGGCGTCGACTCGGTTAGCCAGCTTGAAATCATTTGGTTGATCTCGGCTTCAATGCCATCAAGGTTTGCTAGCACGTCTGCAACGTTCAAGCCACGCTTTTTGAGGGTTTTGCCTAACCGATACTTATCGGTACACAGCTCCGGAGTCACAAAGCTAGTCACTTGTGCATAACTATTGAAATCGTAACTACCAAGCGGATCTTTTCTATCTGCATCTTTACGCCAATAACTTTCGGCTAATACTTTGTTCAAGGCTAGGAAAGCGATGTGGCCAGCACTGTGACCACGGCTCAAACTGGCTTGGTACTCTTTATCTACTGACAATACGACTTCATTGCCAACCTTAATCATAGAAGCTGATGCGGGTAGCTGGTGAACAACCACAAACGTCCACCCTTGCGTATCACGCTTAACAGGGATATCACCTGCTATATGAAGTTTTCCAGTTGATTGTTCTACTGCACCAACTAAGCAATCCTTAACGGGATATTGCACGTCACCAACAGTGACAAAGCCTTGGTCTGCCGGATGATCAGGCCAAATATGACTCACTGGGTGGAAAGGCGTCACATCAGTGATCAGGTAAGTTTTGCTGTCGTCACTTTCAACATACAGCGTCTTCGCATTGAGCTGCCAAGCCTGATGACAAAATTGAGTGATAGTGGGGGTGATTGATGATGCGGATGTATTCAAATCGCGAGTAGTCATATCGTTCTTCTCTGGGAATCTAGTCTGATTCGTTAAGCCATGATGATAAAAGCATATTGTTATGGCTTAACGTGAATTTTGCTTAAAAAAATACCCGAGACAGGCTCGGGTATCAAATCTATTGGAAAGGGCTATTTACGGCCTTTAACCATGCTCATCATACGCTTACGCTTGCGTTCTTGAGAGATTGTCAGCTTGTTAGTCTTAGCTTCAAATGGGTTCTCGCTGTTCTGGAATTGAATGCGAATTGGTGTACCCATGATCTCTAGTGAACGACGGTAGTAATTCATCAAGAATCGTTTGTATGAATCTGGCAAGTTACGTACTTGGTTACCGTGGATAACGATAATCGGTGGGTTGTAACCACCCGCGTGCGCGTATTTCAGTTTCACACGACGACCACGAACCATAGGCGGTTGGTGATCATCAGTTGCCATCTTCATAATACGAGTTAGAACAGAAGTACCAACACGAGTCGTCGCTGACTTGTAAGCTTCTTGAACAGACTCGAACAAGTGACCAACACCTGTACCGTGAAGTGCAGAGATAAAGTGAATACGTGCAAAATCAACGAAACCTAAACGGCGGTCTAGCTCTTTCTTAACGCGCTCTTTAACGTCGTTATCTAGGCCATCCCACTTGTTTACTGCAATCACGATTGAACGACCTGCGTTCAACGCAAAGCCTAGCAAGCTTAGATCTTGATCAGAGATGTTTTCACGAGCATCGATAAGCAGCAATACAACGTTCGCATCTTCAATTGCTTTCAGCGTTTTAACTACTGAGAACTTCTCTACTGTTTCGTTGATGTTCTTACGACGACGAACACCCGCAGTATCGATTAGAACGTATTCACGCTCGTCACGCTGCATTGGGATGTAGATAGAGTCACGAGTCGTACCAGGCATATCGTAAACAACCACACGCTCTTCACCAAGAATACGGTTAGTTAGTGTTGATTTACCTACGTTAGGACGACCAATGATCGCTAGCTTGATAGGTTGATCTTGAAGACGCTTGAATTCTTCTTCAGCTTCTTCTTCTGTAAATTCAACCTGCTCTTCTTCTTCGTCTTCAAACTCAGTTAAATCGCTTACTTCGCCATTTTCCGCTTTTAGCGCTTCTGCGAACGGGTTAAGAGCAAGATCAATCAGCGCTGTTACACCACGACCGTGCGCAGCTGCAATTTGATACATGTCTTCTACACCTAGCTGCCAGAAGTCGGCACTTGCTGCATCAGGGTCGATACCATCAACCTTGTTTACGACTAGCATTGAAGGCTTTTCTAATTGACGTAAGTGCTTAGCAATCGCCACGTCTGAAGGGGTTAGACCCGCGCGGCCATCAACCATAAATAGAACGACATCAGCTTCATCAATCGCCGCTAGCGACTGTTCAGCCATTTTCGTTTCAACACCTTCTTCGGTACCGTCGATACCGCCAGTGTCAATAACAATAAAGTCATGCTCGCTAAAATGAGCATGACCGTATTTACGGTCACGCGTTAAGCCAGGGAAATCCGCAACCAATGCATCACGAGTTCGAGTCAATCGGTTAAATAACGTAGATTTACCTACGTTCGGACGCCCTACTAGAGCAACAACAGGTACCATAACAACCTCTACAATTTCTTCTCTTAATGTAGTTATAGGTAAGCACTTGTTTACAAGTTTAAACTCTTACCTATAACCACACGGTTTATTAATTTATAACAACAAAACGGCTCCTAGCTGTTACCAACCAGGAGCCGAATGTGAATTATATCACGCTTTATTGGCTAATCGTCAGTTTCTTTACATCGCCATTGCGAGTCGTCACTAAGTAGCCTTCAGGCAGTTCAATTGGCGCAACCGCAAAGCCGCTTTCGTCGACGAGCTGTTGAGCAACAAATTCACCTGATGAACGATCTAACCAGTGCAAATACCCTTCAGCATCGCCCACCACTACATAACCATTAATAATAGCAGGTGCTGTCAGCAAACGGTTCTCAAGAAGTGCGGTACTCCACAATTCCGTTCCACTACGCGCATCGACCGCGACGAGATGGTCTTTATCCGTTACCACGAATAGACGGCTACCATCACTGGCTAAATCGATAGCCGATGAGTAGTTACGTTTCCAAATAGGCTTACCAGAACGAAGATCGATGCCAACCAATTGACCATTGATACCTACAATGTACAAGGTACTACCAAGCACAACAGGCGATGCATCAACATCAACCAAGCGATCAATTTCAGTAGCACCTTTCGGTGTACCTATCGGTTGCTGCCAAATCAGTTGACCACGGTCAACGATAGCCGCCGCTAGACGACCATTCGCTGTGCCCCAAAATACACCGCCAGAAACAGCAACCGGTGTGCTGTCGCCACGTAATGTCAGGCTTGGTACTTCCGTGCTAATGGTCCACTTCTGCTCGCCGCTGGCTTGATCTAATGCGATCATCATGCCGCGACTGGTATGAATCAGCACCATGTTATTTTCAGTGGCAGGAGATGCAAGCACCTCACCGTTGACGGGTACACGCCAAAGCTCTTCACCGGTTGATTCGTCTAACGCGATCACTTCGCCATTTTCAGAGCCGACAAAGAGTTTACCGTAAGCAGCTGTTAGCCCACCGGATAAACGCGCTTGCACCTCTTTCTTAAGCTCTACTTTCCACAACTCTTTACCAGTTTCAGGATCAAGAGCCTTAACAATACCTTCTCGGCTTGCGACGAAAACTTTATCGTAAGCCAATTCAGGCGTTAATTTTGAAAAGTAGTGACCAACACCATCACCCACCGATGCCGCCCATTCCTGCTTCGGAGTGAACTCGCTATTGACGGTTGGTACTGGAGCCATGATTACGGTGTCTTCGTCACCTGCACAGCCAGCTAGCAGGCCAAGAGCAATCGCACATAACGCCGCTTTTGGAAACATCTTCTTCATTCAAAGCGCCTTATTTAGCTAGGTCGTCAAGTTTGATTTGAAGCGTTTGGCTGGCATCAACAGCTTGCTGTGCTTCGGTATAAGCACTGTATGCTGCGTCAGTATCACCCTTACGCAGTGAGATATCACCACGCAGCTCGGCAACACGGCCTTTCCATGATTCATCGGTCAGAGTCGCAAGATCAGACAATGCACCATCAAACTCACCTTGCTCAGCTTTAATGCGTGCAACGCGATACGTCAATAATGGCGCAAGTGCCGCGTCATTCGTTGCTGATTGTGCCCACTCTAGCTGTTCAAGCGCCGCTGCAAGTTCACCTGCTTGCACTTGTACTTTGGCGAGTTGCATAGCAGCCAGTACCGAATACTCTGCGTCTTTATTTGCGTCGATGAAAGCTTGAATATCAGATTGAGCATCAACGCCCTTAGCATCCAGAGCTGAAATGACTGAGGTGTAGCTTTCGGATGCAGCTTCACGCGCTTCCACTACTGAGTCTTGGTAATAACGCCAACCGAATAGGCCGCCCAAACCAATCACGGCACCAAATATCACGGCTTTGCCATTCTCTTTCCACCAATCTTTAATGGCTTCAACCTGCTGCTCTTCGCTATCGTAAAGTTCCACTTCCTGTCCTCTTTAATTCTTTAAACGCCAGCATAATGCTGACGTCAATATTCATGATGAGCGTTTGCTCAATGGCTAATTAGATTAGCGCTGCAACTTTCTCTGCAACGTCCGCTTGAGGCACGGTTTCTTGCACGCCGCCAACCAAATCTTTTAGTACTACAGTGTTGTCCGCTACTTCGTTCTCACCCAGCACCAGCGCCACAACGGCACCGACTCTATCAGCGCGTTTGAATTGCTTCTTGAAGTTACCACCACCGAAGTGGTTCATGACACGCACACCTTCAATGGTGTCGCGCAGTTGATTCGCTAACTGCATGCCCGCGATCATAGTCCCTTCGCCAGCAGCAACCATATATACGTCAACGCTACGGCGAACTTCTGTTAGCTCTAGTGTTTCCATCATCAGAACCAGACGCTCTAGACCCATTGCGAAGCCAACGGCATTGGTTGCCTTGCCGCCGAGTTGCTCAACAAGACCATCGTAACGGCCGCCGCCACATACTGTACCTTGAGCACCAAGGCTGTCAGTGATCCACTCAAATACGGTGCGGTTATAGTAATCTAGGCCGCGTACTAAACGCTCATTAACTTGGTATTCGATACCAACTGCGTCAAGAAGTTCACACAAACCTGCAAAATGTTGCTTCGACTCTTCACCAAGATATTCAGATAGTCGAGGTGCATCACCTAAGATAGCTTGAACATCCGGGTTCTTAGTATCAAGTACACGTAGAGGATTAGTGTGCATGCGACGTTTGCAGTCTTCATCAAGCACATCAATGTGCTGCTCAAGGAAAGCCACTAACGCAGTGCGGTAGCTTACACGATCTTCTTGAGAACCGATTGAGTTTAGCTCTAGACGAACGTGCTTATCGATACCTAGCTCACTCCATAGACGTGCTGTCATCATGATAAGTTCTGCGTCAACATCTGGACCGTCTAGGCCAAACACCTCAACACCACATTGGTGGAATTGACGGTAGCGACCTTTTTGAGGACGCTCGTGACGGAACATTGGACCCATGTACCATAGGCGCTGCTCATCACGGTTGATAAGGCTGTTTTGAATACATGAGCGTACGCAACCTGCTGTACCTTCAGGACGCAACGTTAGGCTATCGCCATTGCGGTCGTCAAAGGTGTACATCTCTTTAGAAACAACGTCTGTCTCTTCACCCACTGCACGGCTAAATAGATTTGTTTCTTCAACGATAGGCATACGCACTTCATTGTAACCGTATACACTCACCACATTTTTAACTGCGTTTTCTACTTTCTGCCACAGTGGTGATTGAGTTGGAAGGCAGTCGTTCATGCCTCGAATTGCTTGGATATTTTTAGCCACAGTATTTATTCCGTAATTTCTCACGACCAGGAGTGAGTGCAAATAGACAATCACACCCCATCGCGTTGTATTAATCTTCTAGGTTATCTACATCAATGCGATTTGCTTTATCAAGCACCGATGCTTTTGCTCGGATCTTGGCTTCAAGCTTGTCAACAAGATCATCATTGTCAAAACGCTCTTTCTGACGCTTACCATCTTCATAGAAGGCACTCTTACGTGCGCTACCCGCTAAACCTAAGTGAGACACTTCCGCTTCACCTGGGCCGTTTACCACACAACCGATGATAGAGACATCCATTGGGGTAATCACGTCTTCTAAACGTTCTTCAAGGGCGTTA
Organism: uncultured Vibrio sp.; assembly: GCF_947488985.1. Classification (GTDB taxonomy): domain Bacteria; phylum Pseudomonadota; class Gammaproteobacteria; order Enterobacterales; family Vibrionaceae; genus Vibrio. The sequence continues at coordinate 40,701 of NZ_CANLBV010000006.1, read as the reverse complement.
ACGGTGTTGATAACATCGAACTCTTGACGCGAGCAGCTCGGGCACGCGATGAAGTTAATACCGCGCGAGCGAATGCGCAAAGATTTAAGAATATCAAAGCCGACTTTGATCTCTTCGACAGGATCCGCCGCCAGTGAGATACGTAACGTATCACCGATACCTTCAGAAAGAAGCATACCAAGCCCTACAGACGACTTAACCGCACCAGCGCGAGCACCACCAGCTTCGGTGATACCAAGGTGAAGAGGTTGGTCAATCTGCTTCGCCAGCAAACGGTAAGAACCGACGGCAAGGAAGACATCTGACGCCTTAACACTGACTTTGAATTGATCAAAGTTCAGACGGTCTAGGATATCTACGTGACGCATTGCCGATTCAACAAGCGCTTCTGCTGTCGGCTCTGTGTATTTCTCTTGGATCTCTTTTTCCAGAGAGCCGCCGTTAACACCAATACGAATAGGGATATTCATATCACGAGCACAATCAACAACTGAGCGGATACGGCTTTCGTTGCCGATGTTACCAGGATTAATACGCAGGCAGTCAACGCCGTACTCAGCCACTTTAAGCGCGATACGGTAGTCAAAGTGAATGTCAGCAACCAAAGGAACTGACACTTGCTGCTTGATAAGCTTAAAGGCTTCAGCGGCGTCCATAGTTGGTACAGATACGCGAACGATATCGGCGCCAACTTTTTCCAAAGCTCTAATTTGAGCAACGGTTGCAGCTACATCGGTCGTTCTTGTGTTGGTCATGGATTGCACAGCAATAGGTGCACCATCACCGATCGGCACATCACCCACATAAATACGGGTTGATTTGCGACGAATAATAGGAGATTCGTGTTGCATATTAACTCTAAGGTAAGGTTATTCTAGCGACTTTGCCTGAAGTATACCCAGAAAGGTCGACAGGTTCACTTGCAAATGTCATTGATACGCCCTCTGGCGCACCTAGAACCACTTTATAAGGTGTAGTTCCTGACAGATTTAACGACTGACCCGCTTTTTTAATGCCAGTGGCAAGAGTTTTACCCGTCGCATCTTTTACTTGGATCCAGCAATCTGCAGAGAACTGCATCGCTAGCTCATTCGCTACGGCTGCAGGTTCAACAATCTCTGGAGCAGCTACCGATTCAACAGCCTCCGCTTCAACCTCAGAGACTTGCGTCGTGTTCACCTCATCAACTTGACTTGCGCCGTCTGAGGTTTCAGCTTCAAGCATCTCAACTTCGCCTTCAATCGCAGAAGAGCCTGCAGCGCTCTGCTCAGCGTCAATCACATCGAGAGAAGTGAATTCAGAATTAAGCGAATCTTTGACAAGCAGTTCTTGTGAACTTTCACTATCGATAAGGGATTGAGACAAGGTGTCTTGCTGTTGGTTTTGCCACCACCAAAGGGAAGAGATACCCGCAATAACCGCAAATATACTCCAAGTAAGGATCATAATACGGCTGTTGTGTTTTTCTGTTTTTGTCTTTCGAGAAAAACTCAGCATCTCTTGCTCTTGATGTTGAGCATCACCAGAATGACGAAGTGCGTTTAAAACGAGTTTTTCATCGAGGTTGACGTATTTCGCGTATGAGCGGATGTACCCGCGCATAAACGTCGCCACTTGGTCTGACTCAAATTGGTTTTCTTCAATTTGCTGGATCAGAGTAAGGCGCAGTTTAAGGCGATCTGAGATCTGCTTTTGCGTTAAACCAAGAGATTCTCGTTTGTTTTTAAGCAAGGTTCCCGCTTCCATTGCCGGAACAACGGTTTCTTGCGTTTGTGTATCGTGTTCTTTGTTCATAGAGAGTGAACTTCTAAAGTAGTATCGCAGGTCGACGAGAGCGTTTTTTATTATCGTTTAAGCTCAATATAACAACCCACTTTATGTGGAATTTTTCCTGTTATTTGAATCATCAACCCTTAAAGGCGAACAGTACACATAGTGCATGGATAATGTTCTCAGGAAACGCGTTTATCAAGTAGCCAACCTAATTAGACATATTGATGTTCAGTAACAAGCGAGCACTTAAATTAATCTAAGATTAGTTAATCATAAGCTAATGCCGTTACAAGGCAAAAATACTTTAAACTAAATTTACCGTCAGCTCATGGTTTTGTCCAAAATTTGACGAAAAATGTAAGGAAGTGTGGGGAAGCAGTCCAAAAACTAAGCTCCAAAAATGCAACAAGCCAGAAGTAAAACTTCTGGCTTGTTTAGGTTCAAAGGCGGGTTATACCGCTTTTACTCCAATCACATCACCGGCAACCAGGTTCGCTTCAGAAGCGGCTTTCAGCATTTTAGTACGCTTGGTTCTGTCAATAACATCACCGACTAACTGGCCGCAAGCGGCATCAATATCGTCACCGCGAGTTTTACGAACCGTTACTGTATAGTTATATTCCATTAGTGTTTTTTGGAAGCGGTCAATACGAGAATTGCTTGGCTTCTTATAAGGCGAACCCGGGTAAGGGTTAAATGGAATCAAGTTAATCTTACATGGCGTATCTTTCATTAGCTCGCCAAGTTCGCGTGCATGATCCATATCGTCGTTAACATGGTCCAATAGCACATACTCAACCGTGACTTTGCCACGGTTAGCATTCGAAGATGCAATGTAACGACGCACAGATGCTAAGAAATCTTGGATATCCCAGCGGTCGTTGATCGGCATGATTTGGCTACGTAGTTCATCGTTTGGCGCGTGCAAAGAAATAGCCAACGCGACATCGATGTTGTCTGTCATTTGATCAAGGCCCGAGACAACACCCGAAGTCGATACGGTGACACGACGCTTAGACAATGCGAAACCTAGATCATCAAGCATGATTTCTAATGATGGCATTAGGTTCTTCATGTTAAGTAGAGGCTCACCCATACCCATCATGACGACGTTGGTAATTGGACGACGACCTGTTTCTTTCTCTAGACCAATTTCACGAGATGCACGCCAGATTTGGCCAACAATCTCTGAAACTTTAAGGTTACGGTTAAAGCCTTGTTGAGCTGTAGAACAGAACTTACATTCAAGCGCACAACCGACCTGTGAAGAGACACACAGCGTCGCACGATCACCATCAGGGATGTATACCGTTTCTACGTCTTGATCGCCAACACTCATCGCCCATTTAATTGTGCCATCGGCAGAGTGTTGAGCTTCAGAAACAACAGGAGCAACAATCTCACAGCGGTACTGGAGCTTTTCGCGTAACTTCTTGTTGATGTTGTTCATTTTTTCGAAGTCATCGACACCGAAGTGATACATCCACTTCATCACTTGATCGGCTCGAAACGCTTTCTCATTCAACTCTTCTGTGAAAAATTTACGAAGACCTTTACGATCAAAATCGAGTAGATTGACTTTAGCTGTGGTCATGATGCCTCTCAATGACGGAACAATAAATAAGGGCGCGAATTGTACAGGCTTTATGCAGCTTCAACAAGTATTGTAAGACCCTGTGTTTACTAAGACATTCAAACTTCAGTGGTTAAAGTTTGAACAGAGCTATTTGTCGAGCTGATATTCCCCAATTGAAAGAAAGATTCCTGACTTAGCTCCTTCTGTGATCTCGGGAACGACGTAAATAATCTCCAACAGCTCACCAATACTTACCACGAGATTGCAGTCACTAAAACTTCCTGTCATTCCAGAACTGAGGAACGAGGTATCTGGAATCTTTAACCACGAACGTAAAACCCACTGACAAAAAAAGGCCTCACCGAAGTGAAGCCTTTACAATGATTTGTGTGCTAATTATTGAACTGGACGCGGGCAAATTTCAGATTCTGGGAAGAAAAACTCAATTTCGCGAGCCGCTGATTCAGGGCTGTCGCTGCCGTGGACTGAGTTGTAACGCATGCTGATTGCGTAATCAGCACGAATCGTACCGCATGCCGCTTCTTCTGGGTTTGTTTTGCCCATCAGTTCACGATAACGAGCAATCGCATTTTCGCCTTCAAGCACTTGAACCATGATAGGGCCAGAAGTCATAAATTCTTTCAGTGCAGGGAAGAACACTTTGCCTTCGTGTTCAGCGTAGAAGCCACTCGCTTGCTCTTCCGTCAGACGAACCATTTTCGCAGCAATAATTTCAAGGCCTGCTTTTTCGATTCGGTGGTAAATTTCGCCAACAAGGTTACGCTTAACTGCATCCGGTTTAACAATTGAGAACGTTCTTTCTAGAGCCATAGGAATTCCTTCACTTCATTTTTTGTTATTAAATACTGAAATTACTGAGATCATTCGATCTTGATTTTATTAGTGAGCAGTATTGAACTACCACTCACTGTTATTATTATTTTGCTTGGTCGATAAGAAGGCGAGCCAGAGTACGAACCCCCATCCCCGTTGCGCCTGCTGACCACTTATTATTGGCTGATTTACGGTACGTTCCTGCGCAATCCATATGAATCCAACCTTTTTTGTAGTCGTCGACAAAGTAGGAAAGGAATGCCGCTGCTGTACTAGCACCCGGTGTGTAATCGCCAGAGCTAATGTTAGAAAGATCAGCAAAGTTTGAAGGCAGCATACCACGGTGGAAATCAGCAAGAGGCAGTGGCCACAGACCTTCTTTCTCTTGGTTGGCCGCCGTTAGCGCTTGGTGAGATAACTCATCATCAAAACTTAATAGTGCGTGGTAGTCATTGCCGAGTGCATTTTTAGCAGCGCCCGTTAGCGTTGCACAGTCGATAATCAGCTCCGGCTTTTGCTCACTCGCATACATTAAGCCATCCGCAAGAACTAAACGACCTTCCGCATCGGTATTCATGATCTCAACCGTCTTACCATTTTTGTAGGTAATGATGTCGCCCAGCTTCAGTGCGCGACCAGAGATCATGTTCTCAGCACAGCATAGAATCAGCTTGATACGCTTATTAAGACCACGTTCAATCGCCAGACCTAAACCACCAGTGATGGTTGCAGCGCCGCCCATGTCTGACTTCATTGCTGTCATGAATTGGCCCGGTTTGATGCTGTAACCACCAGAGTCAAAAGTAATACCTTTACCTACTAAACAAGCAAATACAGGTGCGTTTTCATCACCTGTTGGGTTGAAATCAAGCTGAAGCATTGCCGATGTGCGCTCAGATCCACGGCCTACTGCGTAAATACCTTGCCAACCTTCGGTTAATAGATCTTTATCTTTAACGATCTTCGCTTTAACTGTGCCTGCTGGTGCTACCGACTTAATGTATTCCGCAGCCATCGTCGCCAATTGACGAGGTGCCACCTCTTCAGCGGTTTTATTGATAATGTCACGCGTCCAATCCGTTGAGCGAATACGTGCTTCTAACTCAGCTTGTTCAGCTTCTGGAAGTGCATCCCATTCCAATGCATTCTTTTTCTTTGGTCCACGATAGCCTTGGTAGAAAGCCCATACGCTTTCTAAGTCCCAACCTTCACCACGCAGTGAAACGAATGCGATACCTTGTCCATCAAGCTTACGAGCTGCGCGTTGAACTGCGCCGAGATCGTGACCTTCACCGATATGAATGGTCGCTCCCACTTCAGAGAAGGATAAAATAGCTCTTGCTCCCCACTGAGGCTGGGCAGCTTCTTGACTTAAAAATACTGACATTTGTGTAGACATGATTGCTCCTCGTCTTAGAACCACGTTAACTGGGTGATCCTGATTATTTTTTATTAGCGTACTGATGTTAGCATTATGTAGGAGTAAAATGTCATTTTGATAAAAAAACGGACCATAAGGTCCGTTTTTTTTAGTTAAAATTGTTAACTTGGCTGAGTTTTATATCGGGCTGATGCCAATCCAAAGTCCAATCATTAGACGAGAGGATTAGTCCATCTCATCCATCCAACACAAAATAATGGCCTCTAAGATTTTCTCATTCGAGTGATTAGGCTCATCATCAAACTCTTCAAGGTCAAGCACCCACTGATGCAGATCGGTAAAACGTACGGTTTTAGGATCGGTGTCTGGGTATAAATCACACAGCTCAATTGCGATATCTCGCGAATCTATCCATTTCAAGCTCATAATACGTCCTTATATTTAGTGACGACTCCGTCATCTTTTATTATCTATATTCTAGGCCAGTTTTCTTAGCATACTTGTCTAAGCAATAGCGCTCTCAGCCACCACAGTAATTAGCCATGGCTGGGAACTGGTTGTTAATGGTCTTCAGAAGCTAAATTTAATGTGTATTTTGGAATTTCGACAACAAGATCTTCATCAGCAACTTTCGCCTGACAACCAAGGCGAGACTCCATCTCTAGGCCCCATGCTTTATCTAGCATATCATCTTCTAGATCATCACTCTCTTCTAAAGAATCGAAACCTTCACGAATCACAACGTGACATGTGGTACATGCACATGACTTTTCACATGCGTGCTCAATACCAATACCGGCCTTCAATGCAACATCAAGAACCGTCTCACCAGTTTTAGCTTCTAAAACAGCGCCTTCTGGACATAGATCTTCGTGAGGTAAAACAATAATCTTTGGCATGTTTATCTATTCTCTAACTATTAAATATTATCGACTGACTGACCTGACAGTGCAGAACGAATTGATTTATCCATACGACGAGAAGCAAAATCTTGGCTCGCTTTGTCAGTATTCTTAATTTCTAGCTCAATGGCATCAGCATCTTCACCATTACGCACTTCAATCAGAGTTTCAATCGCTTGAACAAGTTGTTGTTTACCTTGCTCATCAAGCAACTCATCGCCATCAGCTTGCATGGCAGCTATAAGCCCTTCAATCACACGATCCGCTTCAACGCGCTGCTCAGCAAGTGCGCGAGCTTGCATGTCTTCTTTAGCAAACGTCATCGAATCTTTGAGCATACTCGCCACTTCATTGTCGCTTAGGCCGTAAGAAGGCTTAACCTGAATTTCAGCTTGAACACCAGTGCTCTTTTCCATTGCGGTCACCGACAGCAGACCATCCGCATCCACTTGGTAAGTAACACGAATATGAGCAGCACCAGCTGTCATCGGCGGAATGCCTTTCAAAGCAAATCGAGCCAGTGAGCGACAGTCGTCAACCATTTCACGTTCACCTTGCACGGTGTGCACGGTCATTGCCGTTTGGCCGTCTTTGAACGTAGTAAATTCTTGTGCACGAGCAACTGGGATAGTGGTGTTACGAGGGATGATCTTTTCAACCAAGCCGCCCATGGTTTCGATACCAAGCGACAGAGGGATAACGTCCAGTAGTAGCATTTCTGAGTCAGGCTTATTGCCAACTAAGATATCCGCTTGAATCGACGCACCAATCGCAACCACTTCATCTGGGTTAATGCTGGTTAATGGCGTACGACCAAAGAAGTCACCGACCATTTCACGTACCAGCAATGTGCGAGTTGAACCGCCGACCATCACAACTTCTAGAACGTCATCCGCGTCAACTTCTGCGTCTTTTAGTGCGCGACGGCACGACAGCAGTGTTTTCTTAACTAGCGGCTTGATGATCTCTTCGAACTCTTCACGAGTTAATGAACCAGACCAGCCTAGCACTTCAACATCAACACTTTCCGCTTCAGATAAGCTAATCTTCGCTTCTGTCGCTGCATCAAGAAGAATACGGTTCTGTTCTGCTGTGAGCTCTGATAAGCCCATTTGCTGTTGGAAATGGCTCGCAACTAAATGGTCAAAATCGTCACCGCCTAATGCAGAGTCACCGCCTGTCGCCAGTACTTCAAAGACACCTTTAGATAGGCGTAGTATGGAGATATCAAACGTACCGCCACCTAAGTCGTAAACTGCGATGACCCCTTCTTTACCTGAATCGAGGCCGTAAGCAATCGCTGCCGCAGTGGGTTCATTCAGAAGACGTAATACGTGAAGGCCAGCAAGTTGCGCGGCGTCTTTCGTGCCAGCACGCTGAGCATCATCAAAATACGCAGGAACGGTAATTACCGCACCGGAAAGCTCGCCGCCTAATGTAGATTCAGCACGTTGACCTAATGCACGCAGAATATCAGCGGATACTTGAATGGGGTTTTTGTTGCCTTGCTTTGTGCAGATCACAGGCAGACCATGATCACTTTCTTCAAACTGGTATGGCAGAGATGGGTAGCGCTGTTGAATGTCTGACAGTGAACGGCCAATTAAGCGCTTAACTGAGATAATGGTATTTTGAGGATCAATCTGTGCGTTTGCACGAGCTTCATCGCCCGTCGTGTAAGACTCCGACTGATAGTGAACAACGGAAGGCAGAATACTGCGACCTTGTTGATCAACAAGCGGGCTCGCCTCACCACTGCGCACTGCTGCAACCAGTGAGTTTGTTGTTCCTAAATCAATACCCACAGCAAGCTTGTGCTGATGAGGAGCGGCGCTTTGCCCTGGTTCTGCAATCTGAAGTAGTGCCATGGATGTGTCCTTGTTATACGAACTAGCCGATCAAACGATCTTCAACTAACTCGATTTCATTCTTTAATTTTGCAATAAACTTAAGCTTTCTTACTCGGTCTGCAGCTTCTAACCACGCTTCGCTGTCGAGCTCTTGTTGGATAGCGATCAATTGCTGCTTATACATTTTGCTCACCTTGCCTTCAAATGCAAACAAAGCATCTTCAGAGTCAGAACGGCCAGCGATCTCTTCCAGCTCTTCACGCAACTCCATTTGCTCCATCAGGAACATCGGATCTTGCATGGTCTGCTGCTCACCACGAATATCTTCACCATGCTGAACTAAAAGATATTCAGCTCGGCTAATTGGGTTCTTCAACACCTGATACGCATCATTGATTTGCGCGGCTTTTTGCACGGCTAACAGGCGATCACGCTCAGAAGCAGTGGCAAACTTATCAGGGTGGAATTGGCGTTGCAGATCTCTAAACTGAGAAGAAAGAAGGCTACCATCCAGCTGAAACTGAAGTGGTAGCCCAAATAATTCGAAATGATTCATGTAACGGTGGTCCTAAGTTTAGGCTCTTTACTTAGAGCCTAATTTTATTCTTCGCTTACTATAAACGCTGTAAGCGTTTATACATTAAAGCTTTCACCACAACCACATTCGCCTTTTGCGTTAGGGTTGTTGAATTCAAAACCTTCGTTTAGGCCTTCTTTTACGTAATTAAGCTCAGTTCCGTCTAGGTAAACTAGGCTCTTTGGATCAATGATGACCTTAACACCTGAATGCTCGAACACTTGGTCTTCTTCGTTAAGCTCGTCAACGAACTCTAGTACATACGCCATCCCTGAACAGCCAGTGGTTTTAACCGCTAAGCGTAACCCGATACCTTTACCTCGGTTATCTAAGAAAGCTTGAACTCGGCTTGCCGCCGTATCTGTCATGGTGATGGCCATACTACAACCTTGTGTTTTATATAAATTGAGAGCTCAGGGGGAGCACAAAGGGTGCTCCCAAATATTGATTATTTTTCGTGATGACGAAAAAAACGATTAACGCTTCTTTTTGTAATCCGCAACTGCCGCTTTAATAGCATCTTCAGCAAGAATTGAACAGTGAACTTTCACTGGTGGCAACTCTAGCTCTTCTGCGATTTCAGAGTTTTTGATAGCAGCCGCTTCATCGATGCTTTTGCCTTTCACCCACTCAGTAACGAGTGAACTAGAAGCAATTGCGCTACCGCAACCGTAAGTTTTGAATTTTGCATCTTCGATAATACCTTCTGGCGTTACCTTAATTTGCAGCTTCATTACGTCACCACAAGCTGGCGCGCCAACCATGCCGCTACCAACGCTTGGGTCTTCTTTATCAAACGAACCTACATTGCGTGGGTTTTCGTAGTGATCAATTACTTTTTCGCTATATGCCATGATAGTTACCTCGCATCCTCTATTTCCGTGAGATTAGTGATGAGCCCACTCAACCGTGTTCAAATCAATCCCTTCTTTATACATATCCCATAGAGGAGACATGTCGCGTAATTTGTTTACCGCTACGCGAATTTGTGCAATCGCGTAGTCGATTTCTTCTTCCGTTGTAAAACGGCCGAATGAGAAACGTACCGAGCTGTGTGCCAGTTCGTCATTTAAACCCAGCGCACGTAGAACGTATGAAGGCTCCAAGCTTGCTGATGTACATGCAGAACCCGATGAAACCGCTAAGTCTTTTAGAGACATAAGTAGAGATTCACCTTCAACGAAAGCGAAGCTCACGTTTAGGTTATGAGGTACACGTTGGTCTAAATCGCCGTTCACCGTTACCGCTTCTAAATCTTGAACACCTTTCAGGAGGCGTTCACGAAGTGCTAATGCGTGATCGTAATCTTTCTGCATATCTTGCTTGGCAACAGCAAAAGCTTCGCCCATACCAACAATTTGGTGAGTCGCAAGTGTGCCTGAGCGGAAACCACGCTCATGGCCGCCGCCGTGCATTTGCGCTTCTAGGCGAATACGTGGCTTACGACGAACGTACAAAGCGCCGATGCCTTTAGGGCCGTAGACTTTGTGTGCAGAAAGAGAGATTAGGTCCACTTTCATCTCTTTTACATCTAGTGGAATTTTACCCGCAGACTGTGCCGCATCAACGTGGAAGATGATCTTGCGAGCACGACATAATTCGCCGATTGCTGAGATATCTTGGATAACACCAATCTCGTTGTTTACGTGCATGATAGAAACGAGAACCGTATCTTCACGCATTGCAGCTTGTAGCTTATCTAGATCGATAATACCATTTGCTTCTGGCTCTAGGTACGTAACCTCAAAACCTTCACGCTCTAGTTGACGGCATGGATCAAGAACCGCTTTGTGTTCTGTTTTGCACGTGATGACGTGCTTACCTTTCTTCTCGTAAAAGTGCGCTGCACCTTTGATAGCAAGGTTATCTGATTCTGTAGCACCCGATGTGAAGACAATCTCACGAGGGTCTGCATTTAGTAGATCGGCAATTTGCTCACGAGCATTATCTACTGATTCTTCTGCCTGCCAGCCATAACGGTGTGAACGAGATGCAGGGTTACCGAAGTTACCGTCCATCGTCATGCACTGAACCATTTTTTCAGCAACACGTGGATCGACTGGGCATGTAGCTGAATAGTCAAAGTAAATAGGCAGTTTCATTTTCTACTCCAATGTAAAAACTGACCGCTAAGAGCGGGCATTAACACCATTAGGCGCTGCACTAATCGTTGTAGTGCTCGTATTTTTATGTGCAAAACCATTATTAACCGCAAGATCGATATCTTGACGATCGGAAATCTCTATAACTTCGTTATCTTTCATTAGCTCCCCGAGCGTAATGTCATTTAAGAAGCTGCTAATACGGGAGCTTAGATCACGCCAAAGGGTGTGAGTTAAACAACGACTACCGCCTTGGCAGTCAGCTCGACCGTGACACTTAGTTGCATCGACAGATTCGTCTACTGCTGCAATCACTGTTCCGACAGCGATATCACTCGCGTTAGCACCTAAACGGTAACCACCGCCAGGACCACGAACACTCGCAACTAAGCCAGCTTTACGTAACTTAGAAAATAGTTGTTCTAAGTAAGATAACGAGATGCCCTGTCGCTCTGAGATATCAGCCAGAGGAACTGGGGTCTTTTGCGAATGCAGCGCTACATCTAGCATAGCTGTTACCGCATATCTTCCTTTAGATGTAAGTTTCATATCACACCGTATCCACATTGTTTATGTGGTTGGAATCTTCCCATACCCGACTAAAATGGTCAAGTATTTAGTTGACTATTTTAGTCAGGTATTTAACCCTAGCTACTTTGGGGCTTTATTTGTCGCTTTTACTCTTCTCAATAGAAGTCAAAATACCACGTAGCGTATTGATTTCTTGCAGCTCAGGACGAGCTCTACTGAAAAGACGACGTAGCTTGTTCATCACTTGACCCGGCTTATCCTTAGAGATGAATTGGGTATCAATGATCACTTTTTCAAGGTGCTCATAGAACATTTCTAGTTCTTCGTGACGAGGGTATTCATCTTGCTGTTGTGGTTGGTATTGGCTAGCGACCATATCAAGGTGTGCCACGCGCACTTCATAACTCAGAGTCTGTACCGCCATTGCTAGGTTGAGCGAGCTGTACTCTGGGTTAGCAGGGATACATACGTGATAATGGCACTTCTGAAGCTCATCGTTAGTTAAGCCGGTGCGCTCACGACCAAACACTAATGCCACTGGATGCTTCTGACCTTCAACCGCAAACTTTTGTCCGCATTCGCGAGGCTCAAGCATTGGCCATTCAAGCGTACGTGAACGTGCACTCGAACCGACGACCAAACCGCAATCTTTCACCGCTTCATCTAGCGTTGAAACGATGGTCGCATTTTCTGCGATGTCACCTGCACCCGCAGCCAGTGCTAAGGTCTGTTCGTCAACTTCACATTGAGGGTCTACAAGAACCAATTGACTCAAACCCATCACTTTCATTGCGCGAGCTGCTGATCCAATATTTCCCGAATGAGACGTACCAACCAGAACGACTTTTACATTGTCTAACATGCTATATGACACCACTTTAAAAATAATCGCGAGATATTAACACATAGCAAAGTAAAATGGTCAGACCCTTAGTGCAATATGAACCCAAGAGTTCAAAAAATAACCACTTCCCTTTTGCGAAAACTTTGGTATACTCGCCGCCGCTTTAACCTGTTCTTTAACATCTTGTGGGAAAAACCATATGCATCCAATGCTAAACATTGCGATACGCGCTGCGCGTAAAGCTGGCAACCATATTGCTAAATCTCTAGAAACAACTGATAAGATCGAATCGTCTCTAAAAGGTAACAACGATTACGTTACTAATATTGCTCAAGAAGCAGAGTACATGATCATTGAGACAATCAAAGCATCTTACCCAGAGCACAGCATTATTTCTGAAGAGAAAGGCCTGACTGAAGGTAAAGACTCTGATGTACAATGGATCGTTGACCCACTAGATGGCACCAACAACTTTGTAAAAGGTTTCCCTCACTTCTCTGTATCTATCGCAGTTCGCATGAACGGTCGTACAGAAGTCGCTTGTGTTTATGACCCAATGCTAAACGAGCTATTCACAGCTCAACGTGGCGCTGGCGCTCAACTTAACAACGCTCGTATGCGTGTAACTCAACTGAAAGACCTTCAAGGTACTGTTCTAGCGACGGGTTTCCCATTCAAACAAAAACAACACTCTGAATCTTTCATGAAGATCATCTCTGGTCTATTCATTGACTGTGCTGATTTCCGCCGTACAGGTTCTCCTGCTCTTGACCTATGTTACCTAGCAGCTGGCCGTGTTGATGGTTACCTAGAGCTTGGTCTTAAGCCATGGGATCTAGCTGCTGGCGACCTAATCGCTCGTGAAGCTGGTGCTATCATGACTGACTTTGCTGGTGGTACTGATTACATGACGTCTGGTAATGTTGTTGCTTCAAGCGCACGTGGTGTTAAGTCTATTCTTAAGCACGTTCGTGAGCACGCTAACGAAGGTATGCTGAAGTAATTCAGACCTTACGTTAACGCTCCCTGTTTAAAGGGACTACCGAAATTCTAAAGCCTCGCAATTTGCGAGGCTTTTTTACATCTGCGATTTGAGATACGAGAATGGTGGCTCTTGGTTACAGTAAGTGCAACTCAACTCGCCGATAAGTTACGTTGAGCTTATCGACAAAATACAGACGTAAAAAAAACCGCTAGTTGCCTAGCGGTTTTTTTAGTTTAGCGAAACTTATTAAGCCAAGGCCTAAGGCATCTCATCAAACTCTTCACCTTCTTTGTCCACTTGTGGTGGCATTAGGTGTTCACGCGCAATACCTAACTTCATCGCCACTGCAGATGCTACGTAGATAGAAGAGTAAGTACCAATCGTAATACCCAGTAGAAGCGCAGTCGCAAAGCCGTGAATCATAGCGCCACCTTGTGCAAACAGTGCGATAACTACGAATAACGTGGTACCAGAAGTGATCAAGGTACGGCTCAATGTTTGTGTAATTGAGCTGTTCAGCACTTCAGGCGCTTCCCCTTTACGCATCTTACGGAAGTTCTCACGGATGCGGTCGAATACAACAATGGTATCATTGAGAGAGTAACCAACAACCGTTAGCAAGGCTGCTACGATGGTAAGGTCGACCTCAATTTGCATTAGAGAGAACACACCCAGGGTGATGATAACGTCGTGCGCCAGTGCGAGTACCGCACCCGCAGCCAAACGCCATTCGAATCGCACCGATACGTAAATCAAGATACAAATAAGAGAAACAAGGATAGCAAGACCACCCGCTTCTGTTAATTCGTCACCCACGTTAGGGCCAACGAATTCGATACGACGCATTTCAACTTGCTCACCAGTACCGCTCTCAATCGCAGAAAGGATCTGGTTACCCAGTGTTTCGCCCGCTACGCCTTCACGTGGACGTAAACGAACCATTACATCACGAGCTGAACCGAAGTTCTGTACCGTTGCATCGCCAAAGCCTTCAGCTTCTAGTGCGCTACGGATATCAGGAAGGTGTGCCGGTTGTTCAAAACCAACTTCAATCAGAGTACCGCCTGTAAAATCTAGTCCCCAGTTTAACGATTTCGTTGTTAGGGTAAAGATAGCCGTACCAATCATTAAGATAGATAAAACAAACGCCACTTTTGACCAACGCATAAAGTCGATCATTTTGTCTGCTTTTAGAATCTGAAACATATTAATTCCTAGCCTTAGATCGACAATTTTTTAACGCGTTTACCGCCATACATCAGGTTCACGATACAACGTGTTCCGATAATAGCTGTAAACATAGAGGTCAAGATACCGATAGACAGCGTTACCGCGAAGCCCTTGATAGCACCTGTACCTACAGCGAATAGAATGATTGCTGTTAGTAGTGTGGTGATATTGGCATCGGCAATAGTACTGAATGCGTTTGCGTAACCTTGGTGAATCGCTTGCTGCGGGCTGCGTCCCTCTCGAATCTCTTCACGTATACGCTCGAAGATCAGAACGTTTGCATCAACCGCCATACCAACGGTCAATACGATACCGGCAATGCCTGGTAAGGTCATGGTTGCCCCCGGAATCATCGACATAACGCCGATAATTAACACCAAGTTCGCCATTAACGCAATGTTCGCGATAAGACCAAAGCGACGGTAGTAAAGCAGCGTAAACAACATAACTGCAGCCATACCCCAAACCATCGCCATGATACCCATATCGATATTTTGCTGACCCATAGATGGACCAATCGTACGTTCTTCTACAATCGAAATAGGCGCAATTAAGGCACCAGCACGCAGTAGAAGTGCTAAATTATGAGCTTCAGCCGCTGAGTCGATACCTGTAATACGGAAGTTACGGCCAAGTGCAGATTGAATCGTTGCTTGGTTAATCACTTCTTCGTGCTTACTTAAGATAACGCGGCCTTCCGGTGTTTTACGACCGCTGTCTTTGTACTCTGCAAATACCGTCGCCATAAGCTTACCGATATTTTGACGAGAGAATGCAGACATCTTGCTACCACCTTCGCTGTCTAGCGAGATGTTAACTTGTGGACGACCATACTCATCAACACTTGAACTTGCATCTGTAATACTTGAACCGCCTAAGATAACGCGCTTCTTAAGTACCACAGGGCGACCATCACGATCTTCCTTTATTTCGCTACCCGCTGGGGCACGACCAGAAACGGCAGCGGCTAAGTCAGCACTGCTATCAACTTCTCGGAATTCAAGCGTTGCCGTCGCGCCAAGAATTTCTTTAGCACGCGCTGTGTCTTGAACACCAGGTAACTCAACAACGATACGGCTAGCCCCTTGACGTTGAACCAAAGGCTCAGCAACACCAAGTTCGTTAACACGGTTACGTAGAATGGTAATATTCTGCTCTACCGCATAATTACGGATCTCTTGAAGACGAGCATCCGTGAAATTAGCAACCAAAGAGAAGCGACCGTTAGATTCAGAATCTACAAACGTCATGTCTTGGTGCTTAGATTGCAGTAGTGATTTCGCTTGAGCAAGCTGCTCTTCATTACGTAGCAGCACTTCAACCGCATCTTTACCCGATGGGCGAATCGCACGGTAACGGATTTTCTCTTCACGAAGTTCACTGCGGAAGGCTTCTTCTTGCTGACCAACCAGCTTTTGCATTGCCGCGTCCATATCCACTTCCATCAAGAAGTGAACACCACCACGTAGGTCAAGACCAAGCTTCATTGGTGCAGCACCAATAGATTCAAGCCAGTGTGGAGTAGAAGCCGCTAGGTTTAAAGCAACGATTACGTCTTCGTCTAAAGCTTCTGTGATGACATCACGGGCACTAATTTGAGAATCTGTGTCGTTAAAGCGAACAAGAATGGAACCGTCTTCGAGAGCAACGGATTTAGTAGAAAGGTTTTCTGCTTCAAGAGCATTGGTGACAGCATCCAGCGTAGACATATTTACAGAGGCGCCACGCGCCCCTGTAACTTGAACTGCCGGATCTTCACCGTATATATTCGGAAGTGCGTACAACGCAGCGATAGCAATAGTAAACACTACCATCAAGTACTTCCATAACGGGTAACGGTTTAGCACAGCGAGGATCCTCTAGCTGTTTATAGAGATTTCAGAGTACCTTTAGGTAGCACTGCTGTAATGAAGTCTTTCTTGATAACGACTTCGTTGTTTACGTTCAGTTCGATAGCAACGTAGTCGCTGTCTTCTGCAATCTTAGTGATCTTACCGATAAGGCCACCGCTTGTAAGAACCTCATCGCCTTTACCCATTGAAGCCATAAGGTTCTTATGCTCTTTAACACGCTTAGCTTGTGGGCGGTAAATCATGAAGTAGAAGATCACTGCGAACATACCTAGCATGATAAGCATTTCGAAACCGCCGCCTGCTGGTGTACCTTCTGCTGCTGCGTGAGCTTGAGAAATAAACATTTAAAACATCCTCTATTATATTTTCGTAATTGTTTGTCTAATTGGGTTGCATCCCTTCATTTTCAAGCCCTAGCTCTCGTAAAAGAGATAGGGCTCGCAAAAAAGAAATACTAAGATTCTTTGCCTAGTGGTGGCACTTCACGCCCCATTCTTGCATAGAATTCTGCAACGAACTCTTCAAAGCGGTCTTCATCGATCGACTGACGAATGTCAGACATGACTCGCTGGTAGAAACGCAGGTTGTGAATCGTGTTCAATCGAGCACCTAGAATTTCGTTACAACGATCCAAATGGTGTAAGTACGACTTACTGTAGTTCTTACAAGTGTAACAGTCACACTCTGAATCTAGTGGTGTTGTATCGGTTTTATGCTTCGCATTACGGATCTTGATCACACCTTCAGTCACAAACAGGTGGCCGTTACGTGCATTTCGCGTTGGCATAACACAGTCAAACATGTCGATACCACGACGAACGCCTTCAACTAGGTCTTCAGGTTTACCAACGCCCATTAGGTAACGTGGCTTATCTTCAGGCAATTGAGGGCAAGTGTGCTCAAGAATACGGTGCATGTCTTCTTTTGGCTCGCCTACTGCTAGGCCGCCCACAGCGTAACCGTCAAAACCAATGTCTGTTAAGCCTTTAACGGATACATCACGCAGGTCTTCGTACACACCACCTTGAACAATACCGAACAATGAGTTCGGGTTTTCTTGCTTATCAAAATGATTACGTGAACGCTGAGCCCAACGAAGAGACATCTCCATTGAGTCTTTAGCTTCTTTATGCGTCGCAGGGTAAGGCGTACACTCATCGAAGATCATGACGATGTCTGAACCTAGATCCTTTTGGATTTCCATCGACTTCTCAGCGTCCATGAAGATCTTGTCACCGTTTACAGGGTTACGGAAGTGAACACCCTCTTCAGTGATTTTACGCGTAGCACCTAGGCTGAATACTTGGAAACCACCTGAATCAGTCAGGATCGGCCCTTTCCAGTTCATAAAGTCGTGCAAGTCACCGTGCAATTTCATGATCTCTTGACCAGGACGTAGCCATAGGTGGAAAGTATTACCCAAAAGGATTTCAGCACCTGTGTCTTTCACTTCTTCAGGCGTCATACCTTTTACGGTACCGTAAGTACCAACAGGCATGAATGCTGGCGTTTCAACAGTACCGCGTTCAAACTGAAGTTGACCACGACGTGCGCCGCTATTAGTTTTTTTAAGTTCGTATTTTAATTTCACGAAACCTCCGATATGCCAGAGAAACAATCTGACTGTTAATTCAGAGCTTTAGTCTAAACGAAAGTTCAGTCTAATGAGCTCTATGAGGAGCGGTCGCGTAATCCTTGCGAGAGATTAGACAGATACCCTGCCCGGCTCCTAGCGTACTGCTAGCACTCGTAAATATAATATGTGTATCGCTTATAAACCGCTAAAATTAGCTGGTTTTCTTGTTGATGAACATCGCATCACCGTAGCTAAAGAAACGGTATTCGTTCTTCACTGCGTGATCGTAAGCGGCCATCACATTGTCGTAACCTGCAAATGCACTTACCAACATAATCAATGTTGATTCTGGTAAATGGAAATTGGTGATCAAGCAATCCACCAGCTGGTATTGATAGCCAGGGAAGATGAAGATTTCAGTATCACCAAAGAAAGGAACGAGCTCAGTGCCATTCTTCAATGCATCTTGTGCTGCACTTTCTAGTGAACGTACCGATGTGGTCCCCACAGCAATAATACGGCCGCCGCGCGCCTTTGCTGCCGCTACGGCGTCCACCACATCTTGCGGTACTTCAACGTACTCAGCATGCATGTGGTGATCATTGATGTTGTCCACTTTAACCGGCTGGAATGTACCCGCGCCCACGTGAAGCGTCACGTAAGCAAACTCAACACCCTTTTCTTTCATGTCAGCCATAAGCTTGTCATCAAAGTGAAGGCCTGCAGTTGGCGCTGCAACCGCACCCGGCTTTTCATTATAAACCGTCTGGTAGCGCTCTTTATCTGCATCTTCATCGGGACGATCGATATAAGGGGGCAGTGGCATATGACCAACACTGTTCAGGATCTCTAGAACACTTTGATCGGATGTGAAATGGATTTCAAATAACGCATCGTGACGCGCCACCATTTCAGCTTCATATTCATCGTTCTCACCAAGGAACAGCTTGGTGCCCGGCTTCGGTGATTTAGAGCAGCGAACGTGCGCCAGAATGCTTTTCTCATCAAGCATACGCTCAACGAGTACCTCTAGTTTACCGCCTGATGCCTTACGACCGAAGACACGAGCAGGAATCACTCGGGTGTTATTGAAAACGACAAGATCGCCTGGCTCAACCAAGTCTAAAACGTTTTTAAACGAACCGTCTGTCAGGTTGCCATTATTGCCATCTAATTGTAATAGGCGGCTTGCAGTACGCTCTTCTTGAGGGTAGCGAGCAATAAGTTCATCTGGTAGGTCAAAATGAAAATCTGAAACTTGCATGTGTCTAGTCTTGTCTTAGTTGATGAGATTTGTACCGTTGACGAATCATAAATCGTTGTCGCTAATACAGCGTTACAGTAAGTTAATCGCTACCGTAAACACATCGCAAACACGACTAAAAATTTCGCAGTGGGGTAGTATAGGCACACAGGCCGCAATAGCAAGGTTTACAGCCATGGATTATTGTAAACAGGCGTAAAATAACCCACTCAATTCCCCTTTCCAAGTTCGAGATTTTAGTTGCATCAAACTCACTCAAAAATGCGTCAGCTCTCAGTTATTTTTTAGAGAAATAACTATAGTGATCGTAACAAATAGAAAATAAGGAGGTTCGTATGATCAAGGTTGAAGATATGATGACTCGCAACCCTCATACCCTATTGCGTTCGCACTCATTGGCCGATGCTAAACACATGATGGAAGCACTGGATATTCGCCATATTCCGGTCGTCGATGCCGATAGAAAGCTACTTGGCGTTGTAACACAACGAGACGTGCTAGCCGCTCAAGAGTCTAGCCTGCAAAACATCCCGCAAGCTCAATCTTTTACGCTTGCTACTCCTCTCAACGACATCATGCACAAGAGCGTCATGTCTGTAGAGCCGAGAGCCGGGCTAAAAGAGTCGGCTATCTATATGCAAAAACACAAAGTGGGCTGCTTACCTGTCGTAGAAAACCACGAGTTAGTCGGCATTATTACCGACAGTGATTTTGTGACGATAGCGATCAATTTGTTAGAGCTGCAGCAAGAAGTCGAGTAACGATTAGAAAACATGAAAAAAGCGGCTTAGCTGGCCGCTTCTAAGTGATGTTTTATACCGATGAAAAAAAGCTTTCAAAGTAGCTCAGACACCACATCCGCTAGCTGATGAAAGGTTTCGCGACGCGACGAGCTTGGTCGCCAAACCAAGCCGATATCTCGATAAGCCTGTTGCCCGGGCGGATCAATTACCACCAAATTTTGATTTTCTAACAAACCGTGATCTATCGCCATTTGCGGAATAAAGGTAGTACCTAAACCATTGGCCACCATTTGCACCAATGTATGAAGGCTCGTTGCAGTGAACGGGTTGATCTTCTCTTTATCTGTTAACTTACAAGCCGACACTGCATGCTCGGTTAAGCAGTGTTCGTTCTCCAACAAGAATACAGATTCATCTGGCAAATCGTCATATTTAATCGGAACACGAATACCGTCCGCTTGATGACGGCTGATCACCATTCGAAAAGGATCTTGCCCAACCACTTGGCTTTCCATATTGTCAATGTCGACCGGCAAAGCCAGAATCAGTACATCCAACTCACCATTACGCAGCGCCGCCAATAGGTTAGTTGTCGTGTCTTCCCGTAACAATAAGTTCAACTGTGGAAAGCGCTGGTTGGCTTCTTGTACTAAATCGCATAAAAGGAAAGGAGCAATGGTCGGAATACACCCGACTCGCAACTGCCCTTGCATCGCGTCTCCATTACATAGGTTTCCAAGTTCGACCAAGTCTTGCCCTTTTGCCAGCAGATCTCGTCCATGCTTGACCACCAGCTCACCCGCTTGAGTGAAAACCAATGGGCTCTTTTTATCTTTCTTCTCATAAAGTGGGCAACCAATGAGTTCTTCTAGGTTTTGAATACCTTTACTCAACGTCGATTGACTGACGAAGCAACGATTGGCTGCATCACTGAAGTGACGTGTTTCGTGAAGCGTAACAAGATAGTGAAGCTGCTTAAGACTTGGCCATTTATTCATGAAATTACTTTGTAATATGAGTAGGATAAGTTACGTAAAGGTCATTTGACCTAAAGACTGGACAAAGAATAATCTCATCGTTTTTTTCGATGAGCTTAATCTATTTAATTCGCTTTTTTCTATAGTACCGATTGTACTATAGTTTGTCGCGTAGAAACGGAGCCCAAACAAAGATGTGTTGGGCCAACTAATTTTTAGGAGATTCCAAAATGGTACTAGTAGGTCGTCAAGCCCCTGACTTTACTGCAGCAGCTGTTCTAGGTAACGGTGAGATCGTTGATAACTTCAACTTCGCAGAATTCACTAAAGGTAAGAAAGCGGTTGTTTTCTTCTACCCACTAGACTTCACTTTCGTTTGTCCTTCAGAGTTAATCGCTTTCGACAACCGTCTAGAAGATTTCCAAGCCAAAGGCGTTGAAGTAATCGGTGTTTCTATCGATTCTCAATTCTCTCACAACGCATGGCGTAACACTGCTATCGCTGACGGCGGTATTGGTCAAGTTAAATACCCTCTAGTTGCTGACGTTAAGCACGAGATCTGCAAAGCATACGATGTTGAGCACCCAGAAGCAGGCGTTGCTTTCCGTGGTTCTTTCCTAATCGACGCTGACGGCCTTGTACGTCACCAAGTAGTTAATGATCTTCCACTAGGTCGTAACATCGACGAAATGCTACGCATGGTAGACGCACTAAACTTCCACGAGAAGAACGGTGAAGTTTGTCCTGCACAATGGGAAGAAGGTAAATCAGGTATGGACGCATCGCCAAAAGGTGTTGCAGCATTCCTATCTGAGCACGCTGACGACCTAAGCAAGTAATTACCTCTTAAGCCCGACTCAACACGGGTTAATGGTTGGATGACTCTCGATAACGAGACATAAAGCATAAGCTAATAGCGCAAAGCGCACCGCCAATCAGTTAAGAAGTAAAGTCTTATTCAAAGCCCGAAGTTAACGCTTCGGGCTTTTTGTTTTTACGCACTTTAACAACAATTAAATCTATACTCTTTTTCACAATAAATAGAGGTAACCGCAAAGCCAAACTTTACCCTTATTTTCCTCTATCGATACCTATTCAGAATCACACCGAGATTGCTATTATTTCATCAGTACCTCTTTCAACGAGTAAATATGATGAATACCGAAATTGAAGTTTGTATTGATAACCTAGAATCTCTGCATCACGCACTATCTGGTGGCGCGAATCGAATTGAGCTTTGTTCTTCATTAGCACTTGGCGGATTAACGCCAAGCTTCGGCATGATGAAGCAAGCGGCAAAAGTGTCGTCGGTTCCTGTCTACGCTATGATAAGACCAAGACAAGGCGACTTCATTTTCGATGATGACGATATGCTCTGTATGCTTGAAGATATTGAAGCTTGTGCCAGTGCAGGATTGAACGGGGTCGTGCTTGGTGTGTTAGCGCCTAACGGAAGTATTGATATGCCAAAAATGCAGCAACTGGCTGATAAAGCGCACTCGTTGAAGCTTGGAGTGACGTTCCACAGAGCCATTGATCAAAGTTCTGATTACCAAGCTGCATTAGAGCAGGTGATCAAGCTAAGGTGTGAAAGAGTCCTAACGTCAGGGCTTGCCGTCAACGCTGAACAAGGCATCGATGTATTAGCAGCAATGGTCAAACAAGCCGATGGACGAATCGATATTATGGCAGGGGCTGGCGTAAACGCTACCAATGCCAAAGTGATTAGAAACACCACCCAAGTACCAGCGCTTCATCTTTCAGGAAAATCGACAAGACCAAGCCTAATGGAAAGCAACTCAAGTGCTCAAATGGGCAGTGATGATATTAATGATTATCAGATTCCCGTGACCGATGCGAGTAAGATATCTGACGTGAGAGCCGCTCTCATCGATAAAGGAAAGGAATTACCCACAAAAACGAGTCAGACACAATAAACTGGTTACTTTAAAACGTCATCTAGGCTTTGATCGCCGAGGTGGCGAACATCTTTACCCTTCACAAAATAAATGATGTATTCACAAATATTCTGGCAACGATCCCCCACTCGTTCAATCGCTCGAGCTGACCACATCACCTGTAAAATATTAGGGATGCTCTTAGGATCTTCCATCATATAGGCCATTAACTGACGAATAACCGCCTCATATTCCTCATCTAACTTATCATCCAGCTTATGTACCCGTGTTGCCGCATCAACATCCATTCGTGCAAACGCGTCCAATACTTGGTGAAGCATGGTGATAGCGTGACGACAAAGAGGCTCTAAAGAGACATGGCATTGCTGCTCTTTAGTCGAGGGAATGTCTATCGCACCTTGGGCAATTCTAGCGGCAACATCGCCAATACGTTCCAGATCGGTAATCGTTTTGATGATCGCCATAATCAAGCGTAGATCTTTCGCCGTGGGCTGACGTTTGGCAATAATACGGGTACACGCCTCATCAATCGCTACTTCCATCGTATTCACTTTATGATCGTCACGAATCACTTTCTTGGCCAATTCAGCATCGTCTTTATCCAGCGCTTGCATGGCAAACGAAAGTTGCTGCTCCACGAGCCCCCCCATGGTAAGTACATGAGTTCGGATTGACTCTAATTCGACATTGAACTGTCCTGAAATGTGGCGACCAAAATGCATGTCTACTCCTTAAAAAACAATTAAGTCATTTATGTAATAGTAACTTAGCTCTATGTGATAACAACGACTGCGTTAGCTATTAGCTATTAGCCATATCGACCAGTAATGTAGTCTTCCGTTTGATTTTTCAATGGCGATGTAAAAATGGAATCGGTATCTGAGTACTCGATCAATTTTCCCATATGAATAAAGGCCGTATGGTCGCTTACCCGAGCGGCTTGTTGCATGTTGTGGGTAACCATGACCACGGTATATTGTGCCTTTAGTTCATTGATGAGCTCTTCAATTGTCAAGGTGGAAATCGGATCCAGTGCCGATGTCGGCTCGTCGAGTAGGAGCACTTCAGGCTCAATGGCGACGGCGCGCGCAATAACCAAGCGCTGCTGTTGACCACCAGATAAACCAAAAGCATTTTCATGCAAACGGTCCTTCACTTCATCCCACAACGCGGCAGCACGCAGTGAGCGCTCAACGGCATCATCGAGGTCTCGGCCATTGTTTACACCTTGCAACCTCAAGCCATAAACCACATTCTCATAGATAGATTTAGGAAAAGGGTTCGGACGCTGAAATACCATACCCACACGGCGTCGTAACGTCGCTACATCCACCTTTGGGTGATACACATTGTTCCCGTATAACTTCACCTTACCGGAGACTTTACAGCCTTCAACGAGATCGTTCATACGATTAATACATCGAAGTAAGGTCGACTTACCACAACCAGAAGGGCCGATAAAGGCCGTCACCTGCCCCTTGGGGATCTTCATTGAGATATCATCAAGTGCTTGGCTTTGTTTATAGTAAAGATTCAACCCCTCAATCGAGATAGCCGTTTGTTCCTCGGTGAGGTTATGAACATCCAGTGGCGCTTGGTAACCCAAGGCTTCATTAATCGAGAACATTTAGTCTTGTCCTAAGGTTCGATACTTTTCACGTAAATTGTTACGAATATTTATCGCGGTTAAATTCAATCCAACAATCACCGTCACCAACAAAAATGACGTTGCGTAAACTAGGGGTCTTGCAGCTTCAATATTGGATGTTTGAAATCCGACATCATAAATATGAAAACCTAAGTGCATGAATTTTCTTTCAAGGTGTACATACGGAAACTGGGTGTCTATCGGTAAGCTCGACGCTAATTTAACAACACCGACTAACATTAATGGTGCGACCTCTCCCGCAGCACGTGCAACCGCGAGAATCAGCCCGGTAATAATGGCAGGGCTTGCCATAGGTAAAACAATCCGCCACAAGGTTTCAGATTGAGTTGCCCCCAAAGCCAAAGAACCATGCCTGACAGCACTCGGGATTCGAGTTAAACCTTCTTCTGTGGTAACAATCACTACGGGTAATGTCAGTATCGCTAACGTTAATGCCGACCATAACAGACCCGTTGTACCAAATGTGGGGGCGGGTAAGCGCTCTGCATAGAACAATGAGTCTATCGAGCCACCAATGGTATAAACAAAAAAGCCTAAACCAAAGACACCGTAAACGATAGAGGGTACGCCCGCTAAGTTAATGACCGCGATACGTATCAAACGAGTAAACGCGTTATTTTTGGCATATTCATGTAGGTAAATTGCGGCAATCACCCCAAGCGGCATCACGACAATCGACATAATCAGTACCAAAAGTACGGTACCGAAAATAGCAGGGAATACCCCACCTTCTGAGTTCGATTCCCTCGGGTTTTCAGATAAAAATTTCCAAACCTGTTCGCACCAATGCAGCACTTTTTCTGGGTAGGTCATTTTATTTGGAAACCAGAAATCTAATATCTCACTGAGCGGAATCTCGACAACCTTGCCTGTCATATCTTCAACAATTAAAGCATCAAGATTGAGCTGCTGCCTTAAAGAGTCCAATTGATACTCCCCAGAAGCCAGTTCACGGCTCAACACTAAACGCTTAGCTTCTAATATTTGTCGCTCCTGATCTGATAGGTTGTCATTCAGCTCTTTTTTGCGCTGCTCTAAACGCAGTTGCTCTAACCCCCAACTGCTCTTGCGAACCGTTTGGTTAACAATACTACTAATTTCATTGCGTAACGTGTCGGCGTGAGTTAGCCCTTTAAGCAGTGCTTTCTCAATATCACCCGTTTGAACGCCATCAGCACTCTTAAAACCGATAGGTTTACCAAAGAAATAGCCACCACGGCTACGCTCGATCACTGCCCACTCTTTAGGGGTCGTCGGCTCCTTAATATTCACTTCAAGAATCGAAACAAAATCAGCCGGGTACAATTCACGATTCGCAATTTTGATGCTGAGGCGTGGAACCATCTCCTGATCGACGATCTCTTGAGGCAGTTTCTTATCCAGAACCTTAGACAGCTGATTCACTGGGATATATTTACGCTCATAGAGTTGACCAATTAAACGGTTCTTTGCCATTTCTTCATTTTGAAATGGCACACCAGCTAAGCTTTGGGTTTGATTCACTTGCCACTGATACAGAGGCGCAGGCCAGAAGTAAGTTAACCCCTGCCAACCAATAAACAAGATCAACCCGAGCACCGACAGCATACTAACGCTAACCGCTCCCCCCGTTAACCATATCCAAGGAGAGCCTGATTTGATCCACTTAAACATAGCCAAGCTCTCTTACTGGTTGTGATAGACGATTAAAATAACAATTATAAAGCACGATATTTGTCTCGCAGCCTTTGTCTTACCCATTCAGCTATCGAGTTCACGGCGAAGGTAAAGACGAACAAAAGTAATGCCGCTAAAAACAGCAATCTAAAGTGAGGGCTACCCACCTCTGATTCAGGAAGCTCGACCGCAATTGTCGCTGATAGCGTTCGCATGCCCTCTAGAATATTCCAGTCCATGATCGGGGTATTACCGGTTGCCATCAACACAATCATGGTTTCACCAACGGCTCGGCCTAAGCCCATCATGATGGCTGAGAAAATACCTGGGCTTGCGGTTAACAGCACCACATAGATCAGCGTTTGCCAAGGAGTCGCACCTAGCGCCAGCGAACCATCAGATAAGTGCTTGGGAACCGAGAAAATCGCGTCTTCTGCGATAGTAAAAATAGTAGGAATGACTGCGAACCCCATCGCCAAACCGATGACCAATGCATTACGTTGATCAAAACCGATGCCGTGCTGATTTAGGAAGAGCCTGATATCGCCCGCAAACAACAATGACTCAATGCTCCCCCCAAAGTAAAACACGATTACGGTGGTCAATATCAGCACGGGAGCCAGAATAAGTGCATGCCAGCCGTTTGGGAAACGGCTAATCCAATCACGTGGTAATCCATACCAAATAAATCCGGCCGCAAGCATACTTAGGGGTAACACTAAAAGCAGTAACACGGTTGCGGTTAAGTGCATTTCTACGATAGGCGCAAACCATAAGCCCGCGACAAAGCCGATGATGACCGTTGGCAGAGCTTCCATTAATTCAATAGAAGGTTTTACGACTCGACGCATCTTTGGAGTCATAAAGTAAGCGGTATAAATAGCCCCCAGCACTGCAATTGGGACCGAAAACACCATCGCAAAAAGAGCGGCTTTCAGGGTACCAAAAGTGAGAGGAACCAGACTAAATTTGGCTTCAAAATCATCGCTCGCAGAGGTGGACTGCCACACATACTGTGGCTCTGGGTAGCTCTCGTACCATACCTTTTGCCATAACGATGAAAAGGATACTTCTGGGTATGGGTTATCGACTAGCGCAAGGCTAATGGTGCCATCACTGAGTGTGGCTAAATGTAATTCATTCGATGACATCGCGGCGAGTTGTGGTGACTTCTTATAAGCCTTCTCAAACAGAGATAACTTTTCACTAGTAGTATAGTGGCTTTTAATCGTGCCGTTTTTATAGAAACTGTAAAAACCTTTACGATACGTATCCGGTAACAAAAATTGGACTTCAGCAGCGAGCTTGAAGTCTCTAATGTGCGTCAGATTGCGTTGTTCATTCATTAAAACATCAAACCACTGAGACACTCGCCCATCAATATGGCTCACCAGTAGAGAATAAGCACCAGACAACAGGTCAATATTCTTAACTGCATGTTGTGCATCACCTAAACTTAAATCAAGTACTTCTCGAACTGAAAAATCGTAGGTTTCAGTGGTGAGAACCGTCAGATCCGATGCATTGCGCAGATACAGAGTCTGTCCATTCGGCGTCATTAAAAGCTGGTCCTGTTGACCGAATGCTTTAGACAACCACTGGGAGTGAACTTCTGCATACTCTCCCGTTAATGAAGCTTGATACCATTTCACCAAAATACGCTGATTGGATAACTGAGCCACCAACGTCAGTTGATCGTTGTCAGTGGCAAAGGCCAATTTTTCTATCACCACCCCATCACTCAATGACGCAGCATCTAAAAGTTCAAATGGTTTGGGTTGGAGATAATTAATTCGTGGGCTCTCAATTTCACCTTCAACAGCTTGTGGCTTAGAGAATTTTGGTTGAAATAGCTGTACTTGACCTTTGCGATCAGCAAAAGCGAACCAGTTATCTGCTGGAGTACTTTTCGTAAATGTGACGGGGTCTTGAATAATGGACGCAGAGAAATAGGGGGTAGATTGAGAGCTATCGAGATTCCAATAATCAACAGAGCCATTACTGTCGATCACTAACGCATGCTGGCCGTATTCATCGATCGTCATGGCGATCGGATCTTGAACCTTCACAGGATAAACGGTTTGATCAACCTTTAGACTTGCATCAGCAAAGATCGGAACAATCACGATGGCGAGGTAAATAAAGATAAGAACCAATGCCGCTAACACGCTGGTACCGCCTAACGTCACAGCAAAACGCATAAGGCGGTCTTTCAACCATCTTTTCCTATCTCGTTTTTTCAATGAAAGTTCGGCTGCAGCCATCTGTTTATCTACCTTTTTTGATCTAACATCACTCTATTTCGTTTGCGTGACAATTGTATTACAGGTCACATTAAATAGCTGAAAATAATAGTAAGTTTTGTTGAAAGTGTGAATTGAAATAAAATCGTAACAAAATCAGCATACTCTGCTCATTTTTTACAGTTTGGACTAGCCCACACTGGCTAAGATGTCTAGGATGGATTATGAACTCAGAAAAACTCTATATAGAAAAAGAACTCAGCTGGCTCTCTTTTAACGAGAGGGTTTTACAAGAATCCGCGGATAAAACGGTCCCTCTGATCGAAAGAGTGCGTTTTTTAGGGATCTTTTCTAATAATCTAGACGAGTTTTACAAAGTTCGATTCTCGGACGTTAAACGTCGTATTTTGATCAACCAAGAACACGGACTTAATGATAACTCAAAGCACCTACTGACCAAGATGCAAACCAAAGCGTTTAAGTTAAATCAACGCTTTGATGAACTCTACAATGAACTGATTTTAGAGATGGCAAGGCGACGAATTTTCTTAGTCAACGAAACTCAGCTGAACGAAGACCAACAAAAATGGATAAGAAAACACTTTAAAAAAGAAGTACTTCCTCATATTACTCCCCTTCTAATGAACGAAGATATAGATGTGCTTCAATTCTTAAAGGATGAATATGCCTACCTCACTGTTGAGCTCAAGAAAAACCAACAATCACAATACGCCATCATCGAAATACCCACCGATCACCTGCCTCGTTTTGTGATGCTTCCCGAGCAGAAAGGCAAACGCCGCAAGACCATTATCTTACTTGATAACATCATTCGATACTGCATCGATGATCTATTTAAAGGATTTTTTGAGTACGATGAACTTCATTGCTTTGCGATGAAAATGACGCGAGATGCTGAGTATGACCTCAGCCATGAGGTTGAGCACAGTTTATTGGAGCAAATGTCAAACGGTGTTGCTCAACGGCTCAGTGCCATGCCAGTGCGCTTCGTTTATGAGCGCACCATGCCGGACAACATGCTAAGTTTCTTATGCAATAAGCTAAGTATATCAAATTACGATAGTTTGATTCCTGGTAGCCGTTATCACAATTTCAAAGATTTTATTGCCTTCCCGAATGTTGGTAGAGAATACTTAGAAAACAAACCCTTACCACCTATGTCATGCGCAGATTTTGATGGGTTTGATAACAACTTTGATGCGATCAAGAATCAAGACATCATGCTGCACTATCCATATCACACCTTTGATCATATTGCGGAGTTAGTTCGTCAAGCTTCGTTTGATCCTAAAGTCATCAGTATTAAGATCAATATCTATCGAGTCGCGAAAAACTCGCGATTAATGAATTCGTTGATCGATGCGGCTCACAATGGCAAAAGCGTAACGGTGGTCGTTGAGCTCCAAGCACGCTTCGACGAAGAAGCCAACATCGAATGGTCCAAGCTCTTAACGGAGGCTGGCGTTCAAGTTATCTTTGGCGCTCCGGGGTTAAAAATTCACTCGAAATTACTGCTTATCAGCCGCCGAGAAGGTGAAGAGATCACTCGCTACGCACATATCGGCACTGGCAACTTCAACGAAAAGACCGCCAGAATCTATACGGACTTCTCACTATTAACTGCCGATCAGGAACTGACCAATGAGGTGCGAAATGTCTTTGGTTACATTGAAAGCCCTTACAGTCCGGTAAAATTCGAACACTTAATTGTTTCACCGCGTAACTCACGTAAAAAACTTTATCGTCTTATCGATACTGAAATTGCCAATGCTAAAGCGGGAAAAAAAGCACAAATTACATTGAAAGTGAATAACCTGGTCGATAAGGGGCTGATTAACAAACTTTATGGCGCAAGTAATGCGGGCGTCAATATTCGAATGATCATTCGTGGCATGTGTTCACTTGTTCCGGGGGTAGAAGGTACCAGTGAGAACATTAAAATCATCAGTATTATCGACCGCTTCCTAGAGCATCCGCGCGTTCTGATCACGCACAACGACGGCGATCCTAAGGTGTTCATCTCATCAGCAGACTGGATGACACGTAATATCGATCACCGTATTGAAGTTGCCGCACCAATTCGTGATCAGCGTTTGAAACAGCGGATCATCGACATTGTAAATATTCATTTTACCGATACAGTTAAGGCAAGGTTGATAGATAAAGAGATGAGCAACGCTTACGTACCGCGCGGTAACCGTAAAAAACTTCGCTCACAAGTCGCTATCTATGATTACCTTAAGCAGGTAGAAAAACAGACTCGAAAAGCTAGGAAGCAACACTCTCACGATGAACCAAGCTAACAACACCATGGTCAACTCACCAGAACAGTCCAACAATACCGCCTCGATTGAGGTGATATCAGCGCCGATAAAAAACGTCGCAGCCATCGATTTAGGTTCAAATAGCTTTCACATGGTAGTGGCTAAAGTCGTTGGACAAGAGTTACAAATCGTCAGCCGACACAAGCAAAGAGTCAGGCTCGGCTCTGGCCTTGATCAGCAATTAAAACTGAGTAATGACGCCATCGAACGAGGGTTAGAATGCCTTGCTATGTTCGCAGAACGATTACATGGCTTTGAGATTGATGATGTTCGTATTGCTGCCACTCATACACTTCGCCAAGCGAGCAACACCCATCTGTTTATCCAGAAAGCACGTGAAGTATTGCCATTTCCTATCGAAGTGATACCTGGAGAGGAAGAAGCACGGCTGATCTATTTAGGCGTGGCTCACACCCAGCCCGAATCAGACTCTAAGCTCGTCGTTGATATTGGCGGCGGCAGTACCGAGCTGATTATAGGCAAAGGATTTGAGGCGAAATTAGTCAATAGCAAACAGATGGGCTGTGTGAGCTTTACTCAGAGGTACTTTTCGAATGGCAAACTCTCACGTAAACACTTTTCTAAGGCCATCATTGCCGCTCAGCAACGTTTAGAACCACTTGCAGCTAAGTACAAGAGAAAGGGCTGGGACGCCGCACTTGGCTCTTCGGGCACAATCAAAGCCATCAAAGAAGTCTTGGTCGGGATGGGCTACGACGATGCTATTATCACCCAAAAGCGATTAAACCATTTAATTGATGTACTGTGCGAACACGACAACATAGAAGAGATCAAACTCAAAGGGTTAACCGTTGAACGTCAACCTGTCTTTGCTGGTGGAGTGGCGATTCTTACCGCAATATTCATCGGGCTTTCCGTCAAAGAGATGCACTTCTCAGACGGAGCACTGCGCGAAGGCTTACTTTATGAGATGGAAGAACGCTTTCAACGTTCAGACATTCGCATGCGAACCACAGAAAGCCTAGCTACAAAGCATTCGGTTGATTTGGAACACGCCACTCGCGTCAAAGATCAAGCCCGCGAGTTCTTGCATCAAACACACAAAGCGCTAGCTATTCACAACAAAAGCCCGCTCTTTGAGCTCTTAGAATGGAGTGCGCTGCTGCATGAAGTTGGGCTGAGCATTAGCTTCCCCGGCTTCCATAGACATTCAGCGTACTTGCTACAGCATACCAACATGCCAGGCTTTAACAGCGAGCAACAGATGGTCATGTCAACCTTAGTGCGCTTCCAACGTAAAGCGCTTAAGCTTCACGATATGCCCGATCTGAGCCTGTTCAATAGCAAACATTTGATCGGCTTAATTCGGATTTTGCGTCTGTCCATTATTCTTAACGCTCAACGCAATGACACTCCACGTCTAAAAACACGAATAAAGATCATCGATACTGATCATTGGGCGATTGATGGTGTGGATAAAGATTGGCTTACAGACAATAGACTATTGGTCGCGGATTTAATCGTTGAACAAGAGCTCTGGCAGAATGCTGGCTGGCAATTGAGTTTCGCTGAGCAGTAGGCTTTTTGGTTGAATCTGGGCTGGGATAAAGACTAGGGCGTGTTGGCCTTTCGAGCTGATTTTTACAGCAAGTTACTGGGTCTTTATACAAGGCAGAGGCTTTGCTGAAAACAAGACTCTTTAGTGAAAACAAGGCTACTATGCTCACTGAAGTTCAATGCCCACTCAACTTAGTCCACAGTGGGCTTTAATGGCGACTAGAGCTCAGCAATTATAACTATATTGCGACCAATTATAACTGCAGCGAGCAATAAACCGAATTACCAGTCGAAAAATCAGAGTCCGACTTTTGCAAGTTCTTGCTGAGCGTATTCATAAGGGATTGACACATAACCGTCTTTTTCAACGAGTTCTTGACCTTGCTTTGAAAAAATAAAGGTCAGGAACTCTTGCTCTACTGGAGAAAGCGGCCTGTTTGGGTGTTTATTGACATAAACAAACAAAAAGCGCGAAAGCGGATACTCGCCACTTATAATATTCTCTCTGGTCGCGTGCACGTATTGGTCACCAGCCTTAACCACAGGGACCAGTCTAACGCCTGCAACATGATAACCAATACCGGTATAACCTATTCCACTGACTGACAGCGCAACGGATTGAACAACAGAAGCTGAGCCCGGTTGTTCATTTACGCGACTCTTAAAGTCCCCGCCACATAACGCATTCTGCTTAAAGTAACCATAGGTACCCGATACCGAATTTCGACCAAACAGTTGGAAACGATGTTTTGCCCAAGATTGCTCGATACCGAGCTCTTGCCAATTATTAATATGTTTAACCCCACCACAGCGCAACGTTTCAGAAAATATGCCATCTATCTGGCGAAAATTGAGTCCTTTGATCGGGTTATCTTTATGAACAAACATACCAATAGCATCAATCGCCACTTTAAGAGCAGTAGGTTTATAACCATGCTCTCTCTCAAATGCCTCAATCTCACGTAAGCGCATTGGTCGGCTCATCGGCCCTAGGTGAGCCGTGCCTTCCGTCAATGCTGGAGGGGCTGTCGCCGAACCCGAAGCTTGAACCTGAGCATTCACATTCGGGTAATACGATTTAAACTCTTCCACCCACAATGTCGTCATTCCGGCTAAAGTATCCGAGCCTACCGACAGCAAGCTCCCAGAGATCCCCGCAACCTTTGAGTAATCAGGAAGGGATTCAACGGTTAATTCAGCGTGAGCAGGTGTCACTAGAACACATGCCAATAGAGCTCGGATCGGTAAACGCATTCTGCGTAGCAAACAACTCATGATACCGTCAGTCGCTCAGGAAGCGTGAAATAAAAACGGCTGCCGACACCCAGTTCACTTTGGATTTCCAAATGAGAATCATGGTGAGTCAAGGCATGCTTTACGATAGCTAACCCAAGGCCACTGCCGCCAGTATCACGTGAGCGCGCTTTATCAACCCGGTAAAAGCGCTCTGTAAGTCGATGCAAGTGTTGCGGCTCGATACCTTCTCCAGTGTCAGACACATCCAAACACGCACCTTGACTGGTTTGGTACCAACGCACTTTCACTGTCGCACCCGGAGGTGTGTATTTTACTGCATTGTAAACAAGGTTTGAGATAGCACTGCGTAGCTGATCTTCATCGGCAAACACATGTAAGTGCTTATCAACATCGAATTCAAGCTTATGTTCTTTCTCACCACTTAAGCTGGTCGCCTCTTTCTCAAGAACTTCAAGCATAGCCGGAACGTTCACTACTTCATCCAACTCATGCATTGGCGCTGCTTCAATTTTCGAAAGCGTGAGAAGCTGATTAACCAGACTGTTCATACGATTCAATTGCTCAGTCATTACACCATGAGCCTTGGTCCACATAGGGCCAACGATCATGTCCGGGTCTTCCGTCATTTCAAGGTAACCCTGAAGTACGGTCATTGGTGTACGCAACTCATGGGAAACGTTAGCGAAGAAGTTACGACGCATGCCTTCAAGCTGCTTTAGCTGAGTGACATCACGCACTACCATCAGGTGTTCACCCTCAGTATACGGCACGATACGCAGCTCAAGCATTCGCTCCACATTGAGTGGCGAAGGCATCTCTAACGGCTCTGAGAAATCTTGTTTATTGAGGTATTTGATGAAGTCCGGCGTGCGGATCAAGTTCGAGATAGGTTGCCCTGAATCGTCTGGCCAACGAAACCCAAGTAAATATTGAGCGAGCTTGTTACACCAAACGATATTGCCTTCACCGCGAAATACCACAACGGCATCGGGTAAAGATTCAGCACCGTTTCTGAAACGGCGAATGAGGTTAGTCAGCTCTTTTCGTTTACGACGCTGTCTCTGCTGCATACGATAAATACCGTTAAACAGAGATTCCCAGTTTCCTGACCCTGAAGGGGGCGTTAAACGCTTTTCATCCCACAACCACGCAGACAAACGCATTTGATTGTGTAGATGCCAACCGAGCTGCAATACCGTAGCAGCCAGCAGTAACCAAGGTAAATAGCCGAATATCCAACCGACTAAAACCCATGGCGCGTAAAAAAAAGCCAGCTCCCAAGCTAGCTTTTTCCAGGTTAACTTTTCAACCATTCAGGACTCCGTAAACTGGGTAGCGAAGCCACACTATGCCTTTGTAGAAAAACGATAGCCCGCACCGCGAACCGTTTGGATTAGCTTGTCGTGTCCCGCCGATTCAAGTGCTTTACGTAGGCGTCGAATATGAACATCAACAGTGCGATCTTCAACGTAAACGTTGGTGCCCCAAACATTATTAAGCAACTGCTCTCGGCTGTACACTCGCTCTTGGTGAGTCATAAAGAAATGCAACATTTTGAACTCAGTCGGCCCCATATCAACGGCGCCTTCGCTTGCGGTAACACGGTGTGATACTGGGTCTAATTTAAGGCCTTGTACATCAATAACATCTTCAAGTGCGGTCGGCGTTACACGGCGAATGACGGCTTTCAGGCGAGCAACAAGCTCTTTGGGTGAAAATGGTTTGGTGATGTAGTCATCCGCGCCGACTTCTAAACCGCGAACTTTATCTTCTTCTTCACCACGAGCCGTTAGCATTACTACTGGAATATTACGAGTTAACTCTTCACGCTTCATGTGCTTGATAAAGTTGATCCCGCTACCGCCAGGTAACATCCAATCTAGTAATACTAGATCTGGGAAAGGTTCACACAGCTTGTTTACCGCTGTATCGTAATCTTCAGCCTCTACTGCTTGGTAGCCTTTTTGTTCAAGCACAAAACACAGCATCTCACGAATAGGTGCTTCATCTTCAACCACCAGAATCCTTCTTGACATAATTGAATAGCCTTAGTATTTAATCAACGCAATGCATTATCTGAGTTAATTATGACATTTTTGTGACCTTTGAAAACAAATTTTCATATAACTGTCTAAAACCTTTCACTTTATAAGTTTTGATACAGAGCTAAGGACAAATCAAATTAGATCTCATATCATGAGCACCTTCTAAAAAGGTATGAGAAATATTTATGTGGTTTAAAAATTGCCTAGTCTATCGCTTCAACCGTGATATTGATTTCAACGCAGATCAACTAGAGAAACAACTTGAAGAATTCCGCTTTACCCCTTGTGGTAGCCAAGACAAACAGAAGTTTGGTTGGGTACACGCAATGGGTCGACATGGCGATATGATGACGCACGTATCAGAAAACCGCATTCTAATTTGTGCAAAGAAAGAAGAGAAAATGCTGCCTGCTTCTGTGATCAAAGAATCACTGAACGCAAAAGTTGAAACGCTTGAGGCTGAGTCAGGTACTCCGCTGAAAAAGAAAGAGAAAGACAGCTTAAAAGAAGACATCATCATTGATCTGCTTCCTCGTGCATTCAGCCGCAGTAACTTCACTTACGCGCTAATCATGCCTAAAGAAGGTTTCATTGTAGTTGATGCAAGCAGCTACAAAAAAGCGGAAGACGTATTGGCATTGCTGCGTAAGACCATGGGTAGCCTGCCAGTCGTACCTGCCATTCCAGAGCAAGCAATTGAAACGACGCTAACAGAGTGGGTTAAGTCAGGCGATACACCTCAAGGTATCACCATGCTTGATGAAGCAGAGCTAAAATCTATCCAAGAAGACGGTGGTATTGTTCGAGTTAAGAAACAAGAGCTAGAAGTGGATGAGATTAAAAACCACATCGAAGCGAACAAGGTGGTGACTAAACTTCTCATCAACTGGCAAGATCGCATTGAATTCATCCTTGCAGAAGACGGCAGCATCAAGCGCCTGAAATTCAGTGATGAGCTAAAAGACGAAAACGATGACATCCCTCGTGAAGATCAAGCTGCACGCTTTGATGCAGACTTCTCTCTACTATGTGGGGAGTTCAGTGTTTTCCTTCCTAACCTATTTGAATCATTAGGCGGGTTAACACAACCTACTGCTTAATCAGTCGAACTGTAAGCTCAGATATCAATGGTATCTGGGCTTATTTCTCTTCAAACCTCCACCTAATATTTTCCTCTCTAGCCTGTTGTTAATGTCATTGCTATCTTTAGGGCTATCAACCAAACTCATTTTAGCGTAAAATTTGCGCCCCTTTGATATCACTTGGTGATATCAACCTGACTTGAGATCAGATTAGAGAACGAAGCAATGACGACACAAAAACCATTTGTACCTGAACTATTATCACCGGCAGGAAGCCTTAAAAATATGCGTTACGCATTCGCCTACGGCGCAGATGCAGTATACGCAGGCCAGCCACGTTACAGCCTTCGCGTTCGTAACAACGAGTTCAATCACGAAAACCTACAAATCGGTATCGATGAAGCACATGCTCAAGGTAAAAAGTTATATGTTGTATGTAACATTCAGCCGCACAACTCTAAATTAAAAACATTCATTCGCGACCTTAAGCCAGTTGTAGATATGGGCCCAGACGCCCTCATCATGTCTGACCCTGGTCTTATCATGATGGTTCGTGAGGCATTCCCTGAAATGCCAATCCACCTTTCCGTTCAAGCAAACGCAGTAAACTGGGCGACCGTTAAGTTCTGGTCAACCCAAGGCGTTGAGCGTGTCATCCTATCTCGTGAGCTGTCTCTTGAAGAGATTGAAGAGATTCGCGAGCACTGTCCAGAAACAGAGCTAGAGATCTTTGTTCACGGTGCACTTTGCATGGCTTACTCTGGTCGTTGTCTGCTTTCTGGTTACATGAACAAACGCGATCCAAACCAAGGCACTTGCACTAACGCTTGTCGTTGGGAATACAAAACTGAAGCTGCAAAAGAAGACGAAAACGGTCAGATTGTTGAAGCAAACCCTACTGGTGTTGCTATTCAAGAAGTAGAAACGCAAGCAGTTGAAGTGCAAAGTGAACGTCCAGACAACACACTAGGTCTTGGCAAGCCAACAGACGAAGTCGTGTTGCTTTCTGAGTCACACAAGCCAGAAGAGAAAATGGCAGCGTTTGAAGACGAGCATGGTACTTATATCATGAACTCAAAAGACCTTCGTGCAATCCAACACGTTGAGCGACTAACTAAGATGGGTGTTCACTCACTGAAAATTGAAGGTCGTACTAAATCTTTCTACTACTGTGCTCGTACCGCACAGGTTTATCGTAAAGCTATCGACGATGCAGTAGCAGGTAAACCATTCGATGAAAGCCTAATGGGCACGCTAGAGAGCCTAGCGCACCGTGGTTACACTGAAGGCTTCTTACGTCGCCACACTCATGATACATACCAAAACTACGAGTACGGTTACTCTATCTCTGATACTCAACAATTTGTTGGTGAATTCACTGGCAAGCGCCGTGGTGATCTAGCGGAAGTAGAAGTGAAGAACAAGTTCCTAGTAGGCGATAGCTTAGAAATGATGACACCGAAAGGTAATGTTGTTTTCAAACTGGAAGTTATGGAAAACCGTAAATCTGAAGCGGTAGACGACGCGAAAGGTAACGGTCACTTTGTATTTATTCCTGTACCAGCAGATTTAGATCTAGAGTACGGCTTGCTGATGCGTAACTTGAGCGAAGGCCAAGATACACGCAATGCATCAGGCAAGTAAGCT
This sequence comes from uncultured Vibrio sp., assembly GCF_947488985.1. Classification (GTDB taxonomy): domain Bacteria; phylum Pseudomonadota; class Gammaproteobacteria; order Enterobacterales; family Vibrionaceae; genus Vibrio. The sequence goes on along the minus strand of NZ_CANLBV010000006.1, from coordinate 2,322 downwards.
TTACTTGCTAGTTGCGAAACTTTACTTGAGAAGAAAATAATGGCTCTGTTAATTACGGACAAGTGCATAAATTGCGATATGTGCGATCCTGAATGCCCTAATGGTGCTATCACCATGGGTGATAGTATCTTCGAAATCGACCCTGATTTATGTACTGAGTGCAAAGGTCACTACGAGAAGCCTACATGTCAGTCAGTGTGCCCTATTACAAAATGCATAATCACTGACCCGAAGCATATTGAAACGGATGACGAGCTACTAGAGAAGTTTGTTATCATTCAAGGCTTGACCTAAAGAGAAAAGGTTCAACTTAATAATAAGTTGAACCTTTTTTTTATCCGGACTTTTCGATTGGATAAATATTGCAGAAAAGTTCTTTTTCAAACTGATACTCAAGTCTCTCTCGCCAATTTATCGCTTGAGTTATAGGAATAAGGTAAAAATGCTCCCTACTGGTATCAGTGACAAATGCCATTCCGTACTTCATCGACTCATAGTGGACATCATTCACAAAGCTTGGATCTAAACGCTGCCTACCAGTCAACTGGTTAATATCGTCTTTTGAAATCGATACACCTGAGTCCTCTGTACTGAATCTATGTCTTAGCCATTCTGAAAATTCCTTTGCACAAATCATAGTCATAGTCTTATCCTTGAATTATCTATCGGCGGGTATCAGACTCTGATTTCGTATACTGCATATAAGCCGCATCTTTCACCCCAAAAACACTCTACTCCTGACCAAACCTTGTCAAATTCCTCACGATTATTACTGTTGTCAGTCTTGTTTTTTTTAATATCAAACGATGTTCTTAATCGCGCTTTAATAAACTTTAGACAAAAGTGTGACATTTCTCCAGTTTTTGAAGCAAGAAGATAATTGGTATAGTCACTTTAGTTACGACGCACGATTAAGATTACTTATTTGATATCAAAGCTAAACACTGATTAGGCATCACTTTAACCTTCTTTTTCTTAATATTTTTAGCGACTTCCTTGGGTGGGGGAACTGGAGTGGTCTTAGGAGCCCAACTGGCAAGTTCATCACCACAGCCATCTCCTTTCGGCGGGCTTGCTTGAGCGATGCAGTGTGAGTTACCCTCAGGACACTTTAAACGGACGTGAAAATGAGAGTGATGCCCCCACCAAGGTCTGATTTTCCCCAGCCATTCCCTGCTTGTAGCAGACGTTTGTTCTTGGTCACAAAGCGCTTGTTTAATCACCGGATGAACAAATATACGCACCACTTTTTCATCTTTCGCTGCATAGCGGATTACTTGAAAATGCTTTTCAGTCCAATTCGATTTACGTAACTTATAGTTGGTAAGATCAACAACACTCACAGGCTTAGGGACGGCAAGTTCATTAACAGAAAGTCTCTGGCTAGTGAGCCTTAGCCATATATCGATATCTAATCCAGTTTGATGGCTAGAGTGACCCGAAGAAAAGCGCCCGCCACGAGGCAAAGAAATATCTCCTACCAGTACGTTGATATCGAGTTGCTCGCTCGCTGTTACACCGAGCCTTTCAATAAACTGAATAGCCTCTGTATGACCATAATAACGTCCTCTCTGAGGACGAATAATCTGATAGCCCACTCCATCTATTGGCAAGGCCTGCGCACCATCGAGGCAACCGTTGGCATAACTTCCTATTGATGAGGTTGAGTTTACCGTCGGGTCTTCTCTTTCTCCCAAGACGTAGCAAAGACAGAAAACGAATAAAACATAACAGCCAATCCAAAAGATAGCCTCATAACACTTCCAAGTGAGCAACGGATATTATTTATAATAGTCACCATTAGAGAATAGGTGCATATCGAGTGTGCTATTTAGAGATAAAAAAGGGAGTTTCATTTGGAAAGAGGGTTAATATTCAAAAGCAACAAGGCTCTAGTCTTTCGACTAGAGCCTTAGATATGGCAGGGGTGGAGAGATTCGAACTCCCAACACGCGCTATTTTAGGTATTAGCGGAATCCGCTACTCTGCCAAGTAATACCAATTTGATTATTTAATTGGTCAGCTTAGTCCAACTTCGGTAGCACATAGATATAACCTTCTCAGTCGACTCACTAAAACGATTCCAAGCTTTGCAAAGTTTATCCTTGAGCTCTTCATAATCACGAAAGCAACGGTTAGCTAACTCATTGTCGCGTAACCAAGCCCACACCTGCTCTACAGGGTTAAGCTCCGGAGAATAAGGGGGAATATGAATGATCGTGATATTAGGAAAATCGTCAGCTAGATAACTTTGGTGCCAACTAGCACGATCCATGATGACTACTGCTTGATAGCCTGCTGGAGTAGCTTCTGAGATTAGAC
>NZ_CANLBV010000005.1 GCF_947488985.1 uncultured Vibrio sp. | reverse complement strand
AAACGCTTTTAGCCGAACCCTTCGGGCAGCGTTTGCTGGGCATTTCTACTACGTTATCGGCTTCTCATGTAGGCTAGTTACACATCGACGCCTCTGCCTTGTATAAATGTCCAGCAACTCGCTGCAAAAATCAGCTCGAAAGATCAACACGGCCTAAAGTCATGCCGTTAACGCTTGGTGGATAAGGCTTTATTATCGATTAAGTCATTGTGAAATCGTTTATTCGAACGGGTTTATGGCCGATAATCGTGAAGCCAGAAAGCAGTCTATCAAGCTCGAATTGAGTTAGGGTAAACACCTCATTTTTCTCTTTTGATGGCCACTTGAACTTGGCTTTTTCGAGGCGTTTATACCAAAGAGCAAAGCCAGTTTTATCCCAGTACAATACCTTGATTTTGTCACGCTGTTTATTGGTGAACAGGAACAGTGCGCCGCTTGCCAAGGGTAAGTCGGTGTCACTTTCGATAATCGCAGCAAGACCATTGATCGACTTTCTAAAATCGACGCTGTCACGATATAGATAAACCTCTGGAGCGCTGAGCATACGTTTCATGATAGCGCACCGATGAGTTCTGCGAGATAGACCGCTGGCGTGCCTTGTGGAATGCTCAGCTCAACATCATTGACTAGCAGCGTCATGTTAGCCGTTGCTACTTGAGCTTGATACTTTGTTGTCTTTTCGACGACTTCAGCTCGGATAAAGCCTAGAGATATGTCCGTTTTATTGAGTTGCTGGCGCTTGGCATAGAACGTTGAGGGATTGAGTTCATTGAGCTTACAAAACGCGAGTGTCGACAGTGAACTCGATTCAGATTGCTCGATAAGCGTTTGCCATTCTTGATTGGTGCGTCGTTTTCCCATTTCAAATCTCCTTATGGTTGGAGACTTGATCTTATTCTTCGCGCTAGGCGATTAGAATGCGGGGTTTATGACGCGCTTACTTTTGATCGTGTTGCCTGTGTGCTATTGCAGGTTACGAAGTAATTGACGCTGTTAAGAAGTTGGAGGTAGCACAGAATAAACCACGCCATCTTTCGGTTTTCCGTTAAATATAAATCGATTCTTGGCAATGGTTTCTCGCTCGGCTCCACACTTCTCTATCAGTTTTTGGCTTGGTAGATTCGCGGTATCACAGACAATCTCTAAGCGCGTTAGTTTTAGCTGTGCGAAGCAAAATTCAAATAAAGCCAACATGGCTTCGCGGGCGATCCCTTGTCGCTGAAACTCATCACCAACCCAATACCCTAAACTGGCCATGTTAAAGGTGTGATAAAGCTCATTGATAGCGACCATACCGACCAACTTATTGCTTTTTCGCTCAAAGATACCAAAGCCAAACGCATCGGCTTTAACCCAGTTTAATCGGGTCGCCACGATGAACTTCTCCGCTTCGACGATCGAAAATTGATCGTGACACCAATCAATCCATGGCAACAAGCTAGGTGAAGATTGAATCAATCGAGAAAACTCCGAAGCATCTGAGGTTTCAATAATTTTGAGGCTGAGGTTGTGGGTATTGATTTGAAAGTCAGGGATCATAGCAAGTACCAAATAAGGGGAAAATAATAGGCAAGGATCCAAACATAAGCACGATAGAAGAAAACGCCCTCACAGTGGAGGACGTTATAAAGCATAGGGCAATGCTAACTCTATATACAGTGCTTGCTCTGCATTGATGAGAATCGAGGTTGTTACTCTTGCTCCACGCGACGTACTTGAATCACCATGCCAAGCAGCGGGTGGTCAAGGTAGTGAGTCTCGGTACTGCGCATACGACGTTTTTGGTCCATTCGGTAGCTTTTTAGGAACTCTTCGACTTCAACCGTCGGAGAAATTTCGGTGAGATTACCCACTTGAACGTTGTTTTCCGCCCCACTCACTGGAGAATCAAGTTCAATTGCTTGGTCTTGTAAAGTGACCTCACGAACGCTTGGTGCTTTCAAATCTAATGTAGTTTCAGCGTATAAATAGTGCTGAACGTAGATCTGTAGCTTACCGTCTAATTCGTATAGCGGCTTATCAATGCTCTCTTCTTGGAAGCCATCAGCTGTTGCTGCGGTCATGCTGCCTTTCTCAGAACCATCAGCATTGAAATCTTTGGAGAAGTCTTTACCTGCTTGAATGTGGAAAACAGGTGCAGCGCGCTTACCTTGGTCACCTTGGCGCCAAGCAGTGTGCATCAGTACTTCAAAGCCTGCATGCTTGTTCAATTTATCTTTCTGAGGGGTGAGCTCGTATGCCGTTCTAGGCAACATCTCTACGCCTTTACTTGCTCGGTATTGACCATCTTGAAATGAACCAACGCGCTCAAGTGAAATATCAGGCTGGGTGTTTGGCCAAGACTCGTTCACCTTTTCTGCATCAACCGCGCGCTTAAAAATGATCACTTCTATATCAAATTGTCTCTGCGCCAAAGTTGGCAGTGAAACGAACAATAGTAGCAGTGGGATCAGTCTTTTCATTTTTACTCCGTCTTCCAGCCGACCTATCGGCTGGATAATTTATAGATACTGAGAATTGGGTCGACTCTAAGCCGAAGGCAGCAGGTTTTGTCTGAATTCGCCCAATAAATCACTCACAAATTGGATTCGTTTCCGTCTGTCGACTAATGGAATCGTAAACTTGAACTTAGTTGGTCCTTCCATTGAAAACTTTTGTGGTTGAGATTGCAACAGTTTAACAAGGTAGGCTGGGTTTATGTCAGCATCTGGGTAGAATTCTAAGAATCCGCCCTTATCGTGTGCCTCGATTTTCTTGGCTTTGATAGCCGCGGCGGCTAACTTGAGCTCTGAAACCGACAGCAAGTTTTTGGTTGCGTCAGGAAGGATTCCAAAGCGATCAATCAGCTCGACTTTTAGTTCCGCTAATTCGTCGCCATCGCTCACGCTTGCTATACGCTTATAAGTAGACAAACGCGTATTGATGTCTGGGATGTAGTCATCGGGCAATAGCGCAGGCAGACGCATCTCAATCTCCGTTTGTTCACGCAGCAGATCATCAAGCGATGGCTCTCGACCTTCTTTCAATGCCTCTACCGCTTGTTCAAGCATCTCCATGTACAGTGTAAAACCTACCGACTGGATTTGACCACTCTGCTCGTCACCCAATAATTCACCTGCGCCACGGATCTCTAAGTCATGGGTTGCGAGAGTAAAACCCGCGCCCAAGTCTTCAAGAGAAGCAATCGCATCCAATCGCTTGATTGCATCTTTAGTCATGGCTTTAGGGTGCGGCGTTAACAAGTAAGCATAAGCTTGGTGGTGAGAGCGCCCCACACGGCCACGCAATTGGTGCAACTGCGCTAAACCAAGGTTATCGGCTCTGTCCATTAAGATGGTATTGGCCGTCGGTACGTCGATACCGGTTTCGATGATGGTGGTACAAACCAGTAAGTTAAAGCGCTGGTGGTAGAAATCATTCATGATGCGTTCTAGTTCGCGCTCTCGCATTTGGCCATGAGCCACGGTGACACGCGCTTCTGGAATCAATTTTTGCAGTGATTCGGCGGTTTTTTCAATCGTGTCGACTTGGTTATGAAGGAAGTAAACCTGACCACCACGCATGATTTCACGCAGCACCGCTTCTCTAACGATCGCATCATCACTCTCGCGAACGAAGGTTTTGATGGATAAGCGGCGGGCGGGTGGTGTGGCGATGATCGACAAATCACGCATACCACTCATTGCCATGTTCAGCGTTCTCGGAATTGGCGTGGCGGTGAGCGTAAGGATATCGACATCCGCGCGCATTGCTTTCACTTTTTCTTTCTGGCGCACACCGAATCGGTGTTCTTCATCGACAACCAATAAGCCAAGGTCTTTAAATTGAATATCACTCGAAAGCAGCTTATGAGTACCCACCAAGATATCGACCTTGCCGTCGGCGACATCTTGCATGATTGATTTCTGTTCTTTAGCTGATTTAAATCGCGACAGTACTTCAACGCGTATCGGCAAGTTGGCGAAACGGTCGCGGAAGTTCTCGAAGTGTTGCTGAGCCAGTAGGGTAGTGGGTACCAATACCGCCACTTGCTTACTGTTGTCGGTACAAACGAACGCCGCGCGCATTGCGACTTCGGTTTTACCAAAGCCAACGTCACCACACACTAAGCGATCCATGGCTTTGGCTTGGCACATGTCAGACATTACAGCATTGATAGCCATGGCTTGGTCATCGGTTTCTTCAAACGGAAAGCCAGATTTAAAGGTGGCGTATTGACCTCGGTCGAGAGCAAATTTATAGCCAGGTTTGAGCTCACGCTTAGCGTAAACATCAAGTAGCTCTGCTGCAACATCACGGACTTTCTCAGCGGCACGTTTACGAGCTTTTTGCCACGCTTCACCACCGAGTTTGTGCAGCGGTGCAGAATCTTCAGCACCACCAGAGTAGCGGCCGATTAAATTCAAAGAGGCAACCGGCACGTAGAGCTTGGCATCGTTTTGATACTCAAGCGTCACGTATTCGGTTTTCATGCCACCGGCTTCGAGGGTTTGCAGGCCGATGTAGCGACCAATACCGTGGTCGATATGCACCACAGGTTGACCCGGTTTAAGCTCCGCTAAGTGGCGAATTACAGTGTCGCTGTTAACGCTTTTTTTATCTTTCTTACGGCGCTGAACAACGCGATCACCCAACAGGTCGCTTTCACAGATAAGAGCGATATTTTGCTCTTGGTGGATAAAGCCATGCTCAGCAGAGCCGAGTATCAAGCTGAATTTGTTTTTGTCCTTGATCGCTGCGTCGAGATTTTCATTTTCGCTTGGACGCAGTTTGATGCCTCGAAGCAATTCACTCAGTGCTTCACGGCGACCTTCAGACTCAACCGAAAAGACCACTTTGCCGTCGAAGGCCTCTGTGAACTTTCTTAGGTTTGCGAGTGGCTCTTTATTCTGATGTTGAACACTGAGATCAGGTAAAGACACAAGCGGAAGGTTGGTGCGGCCGGCTTTCTCTTCAATTGAATCTACGCTCAGATTGACCTGTGGCTTTCGTTTGAAGTGCGCAAACAGTTCATCTTTTTTCAGCCACAGCTGTTCTGGTGCCAGCAGTGGGCGCAGTGGATCAACGCCGCGCTGTTCGTATCGATGAGCTACATCAGTAAGGAAAGTATCAACCGCGGTTTCGATATCCCCTAGCACCAAGAGCTGCGATTCATCGGCAACATAATCAAATAAGGTTTCAGTATGGTCGAAGAACAGTGGCTGCCAATATTCAATACCTGCAGGCCAAGTGCCTTTTGAAACCTGCATATAGATAGATTCAGGCTCACGGCGGGCATCGAACTGTTGACGCCAACGAATACGGAAATCTTCAATCGCCGTTTCCGAGGTTGGGAACTCATGAGCTGGTAGCAGTCGAATCTCAGCGATGTCTTCGATAGAACGTTGGTTCTCCGGATCGAAGGTGCGGATGGTATCGATCTCGTCATCGAAAAAATCGATGCGATACGGGTCTTTGCTGCCCATCGGGAATAGATCAAGAATAGAACCACGGCTTGCGTATTCACCCGGGCCAAACACTTGGTCAACGTAGCGGTAGCCGGACTTTTCAAGCTGAAGGCGCAGCTTCTCTAATGAGTACAGGTCGCCCGTTTTAACCATCAGCGTATGTTGCAATAAAAAGTCACGTGGCGACTGACGCTGCAATAGCGTGCTGATTGGCACGATCGTAATGCCATTTTTTAGCGTTGGCAGTGCATAAAGTCGCGCGATACGATCTGAGATGATCTCTTGGTGCGGTGAGAAGCTATCGTATGGCAGCGTTTCCCAGTCGGGGAATAACGCGACTTCATGAGCCGTAAATTGCTCAATTTCAGATTGAAGCTTAAGCGCCACTTGTGGATCAGGAACAGCCAATACGGTATGGCTGTTGTGTTGCTCTGCAAGTTTGGCTATAGCAAGCGCGAGAGACGAACCAATGAGGTTACCGATGTACTTTTTGTCACCGGCACCTTTGAGTGTAGGTAGGGTAAAAATGGGTTGTTTGGTCATGTTAATTTACTTGTTATCTCGTTCTAGAGAGCGTTGACGCAAGAGTTTCTGTTGTTGATGAAGGGCCGCTTTAATGAGCAGATCTTGGTCGGTATCGCGAAGGTGCGCATATTTAAATTTGATTTCAAAACCTGAGTCTTTCGCTTCGCTAGCAAACACCTCAGCATAGCAATAAATGGCTGCGGCAGGGTGTTCTAGGAACAGTTTGGCTTTTACCAAGCGACCCGGTTCGATGTCTTCTTTTGAAAAGCAGGAAAACTGACTCGCACCGAATGAGTAGGTGTGAGTACGAAACTTTTCTTCATCTTGCTGGGATAGCATAAAGCTTAGCAAGAGGTTTAATTTTGAGTTTTGGGCATCCAATAAACTGGTGACACTCTTCAAGTCACTGTTTTTCAGCTCTGCACGAGCGCTATCGGCTAACAGATCCAACTGGCTAAATTCACTGGCCACCACAAACGGCGCTGGGATCTCTGATTCAAATTGAATTTGTGAGGGTAAAGTGAAGTGACTTCCCATTGGCTCGATATTAGCAGCAAGGCTGTGGTGAACGGTGAAAAACTCTTGTTCTGTCATGCGTTAGTTCCTTGAGGTGATCTATTGATTATCGCTATGTGGCCGCAGTAATCAAGGTCAGTTAATTGAAAGTCGCAAATAGTTGTTTGAAACATCACTATTTGGCGGGGTTCTGTTTTTTAGGCCTAACTAATTGAGTTAATTCACTCTATATTTGCAATTTCCTACTACACAGTAACCACAATACCCGTTACATTAACCCGCATCCCTTTTTGATGGTTCAAAGTATGTTTCATCCTATTTCTATGTTTGTTGGCCTGCGTTATTTGAAAGGCCGTTCAGGTGATCGCTTTAGCCGTTTTGTTTCTTATATGTCGACAGCGGGTATCACCATTGGTGTGTTGTCTTTGATTACTGTTTTATCGGTAATGAACGGATTCGAAGCGCAGTTAAAAGATCGAATTCTTGGCGTTCTTCCTCAAGCGGTGGTTTATGAGCAAGGAGGATCGACATCGCTTTCTGAACAAGCGCCCAGCTTTGCACGACAAATGTCGCTCAATGGTCATGTAGAGCCGATTGTCCGTAGTGAGGCGGTGGTTCAGAGTCCAGCTCAATTATCCGCTGGGCTTTTGATTGGTATTGAACCTAATTCAGATGATCCTCTTAACCATCATTTGATGGCAGGTCGATTGTCTTCACTCAACGCTGGACAGTATCAATTGTTTCTCGGTCATACCTTGGCGAGAGATTTGAAAGTATCCATGGGAGACAAAGTTCGTTTAATGGTGACCAGCGCTAGCCAATACACACCACTGGGGCGTATTCCTAGCCAACGAAATTTCACCGTAGCCGGTATCTTTAATACGGGTTCGGATATTGATGCTCAGCTCATGGTCAGCAACATTCAAGATGCAGGTCGCTTGATGCGCTATAAGTCAGACACGATTTCAGGCTGGCGATTGTTTTTTGATGACCCGTTTGAAGTCGCGGAGCTATCAAATCAACCGTTGCCAGATGGCTGGTTGTGGAGTGATTGGCGTGACCAGCGCGGCGAGTTGTTCCAAGCCGTTCGTATGGAAAAGAACATGATGGGCTTGATGCTTGGGCTGATCATCGGTGTTGCTGCATTCAATATAATCTCTGCGCTGATTATGGTGGTAATGGAGAAGCAATCTGAAGTCGCGATTCTTAAAACCCAAGGCATGAGCGATGGTCAAGTGATGGGCATCTTTATGGTTCAAGGTGCAAGTAGCGGTGTGATTGGCGCGCTATCGGGTGGCGTGTTAGGCGTTGTCTTGGCTATGAACTTGAATACTATTTTAGAGGTGATGGGCGTTGCTCTGTTCTCATTTGGAGGGCAATTACCCATCATGATTAATCCAATTCAAATCGCTGTTGTTGTGGTTTTGGCTATTGCACTTAGCCTGATTGCCACTGTATTCCCTTCTTATCGAGCATCGTCTGTGAAACCTGCTGAGGCCCTTCGTTATGAGTAATTTTCTTCAATGTAATGATATCCGTAAAACGTACCGTGAAGGCTCGTTAGATACTGAGGTACTCAAAGGGGTCAGCTTTGAAATCGAAAAGGGTGAGCTAGTAGCTATCATCGGCACCTCTGGCTCAGGTAAAAGCACTTTACTGCATATTTTAGGGGCGTTAGATGACGCCTCAGAAGGCAGTGTGAGTTTCCTTGGTCAGGACTTAGCCTCTTTAAGTTCGAATAAACAGGCGAAGCTTCGTAACCAGCACCTTGGTTTTGTGTACCAGTTCCATCATCTTCTTTCTGATTTCTCAGCGTTAGAAAACGTGGCAATGCCGCTGCTTATTGGTGGTGAAAAGCCAGCGAAAGCGAAACAAGAAGCACAGCGTTTGCTTGATAAAGTTGGGTTAAGCCATCGTGTTGATCACCGACCTTCAGAACTTTCCGGAGGCGAAAGGCAACGTGTGGCGATTGCTCGTGCATTGGTGAATAAGCCGGCTTTGGTTTTGGCGGATGAACCAACAGGTAACCTTGACCACACCACCGCACTTTCTATTTATGATTTAATGCGTGAATTGAATCGTGAGTACGATACTGCCTTTTTGGTTGTGACTCACGATGGTGAACTGGCTGGTAAGATGGATCGCCAACTTCACATGCAAGATGGTTTACTGGTCAACGTAGAAAAAGAGGAGAGCTAAGTGTTTTGTTCTTTATCTCTATTGATCGGCGGCCGATTTAGCCGTGCGAAACAACGAGACAAGATGGTGTCGTTCATCTCTTTGTCTTCGACGATTGGTATTGCAGTCGGCGTTGCGGTGATCATTATCGGTTTATCTGCCATGAATGGCTTTGAGCGAGAGCTTGAATCCCGAGTGCTTTCTGTCATTCCTCATGCTGAATTTGAGGGCGTAAATGAACCTGTGGCCGACTGGGAGCACGTGATTGAGCAGTCGGTAAAGCACGACAAAGTCGTGGCGGCAGCACCTTATGTGAAAATTACAGCGCTTGCTGAAAAGGGCAAAGAGCTTAAAGCCATTGAAGTTCGAGGTGTTGACCCGCAACGAGAGCATCAAGTATCTAGGCTCTCGAGTTTTATCGATCAGCAAGTTTGGAGCGAGTTTAAGGCAGGGCAGCAGCAAATTATCTTGGGCTCAGGTGTCGCCAATGTATTGGGTGCGAAAGTTGGGGATTATCTGACCTTGATGATCCCAACGGTTAATGGCTCGGTGAAGGTTCAGGCACCAAAGCGCGTCCGAGTTAAAGTGGCTGGCTTGTTGACCTTAAATGGACAGATAGACCACAGTTTGGCGTTGATCCCGATTGGTGATGCTCAAGTGTATGCAAACTTAGGCGAAGCGGTAACTGGAGTCTCTTTAAAAGTAACCGATGTGCTGAATGCGAACGATATTGTGCGTGAGGTGGGGAATCAGCTTGATGTGTATGTGTACCTGCGTAGCTGGCAGCAAAAGTTTGGCTTCTTATATCGAGATATCCAACTGGTTCGTACCATTATGTATCTAGTCATGGTATTGGTTATCGGTGTGGCGTGTTTCAACATTGTCTCGACCTTAATGATGGCTGTAAAAGACCGGGCATCAGAGATCGCGATTCTAAGAACGATGGGGGCATCGGACGGACTCGTGAAACGCATCTTTGTTTGGCAAGGTGTGTTTTCTGGCGTACTAGGCAGTTTAGTCGGGAGTGCGATAGGTGTGTTAGTAGCACTCAATCTCACCACGTTAATCAAAGGGCTCGAAAAGTTAGTCGGGCATCAGTTTTTGTCTGGCGATATTTACTTTGTTGATTTCCTGCCTTCGCAACTGAATATGACGGATGTAATGGTGGTTTCAGGTACAGCAATTATGCTGAGCTTACTAGCGACATGGTATCCAGCTTCGCGAGCCGCCAAGCTAAATCCCGCTTCGGTACTGAGTTCGAAATAACCAGTGAGCTGCTCTTCAAGTCGTTAGTCGTTCTCCAAGCGATAAAAAGACAACCAATATAAAAAGGATCCCACAAGGGATCCTTTTTTATTGAATTCAATTCACACTTATTGCGACTTTGGTTACATACCAATATGGCAGAGTTCAGTGGTTGCTCTGACTTTTTGCTTGTGTACGTTTTATGACAAGTGCTTACAAGGGTAGATTGAATAACAAGGATAAATTGTTCAGTACCTTGCTTGTCGTTTCTTCCAACTTCTTACTACTGAGTAACGCCATAACCCACGAATACTAAAGTAGCCAATCATTGCTGAAACAAGACCACAGATTAAACAGCCTAATAAAAATGGCGGTCCGATGGTGCTCATTTGCGCCAATATGAAATCCCAAGACAGTTCGAAATGAAACTCTTGAGGTGGTACGCGCATGACAAACGCGCCGACTTTATAAGCAAAGTAGAACAATAGTGGCATGGTCACTGGATTGCTGATCCAAACTAGAGTCACCGCTAATGGGAGGTTTACACCGCATGCGATAGCAAGGCCAGCAGCCATGATCATTTGACTGGGTAGAGGGACAAACGCCATGAATAACCCGACTGCGAAGGCACCAGCCGCCGAGCGACGATTAAGACACCATAAGTTAGGGTTGTACAGCATATTGCCAAAAACTCTCAATGCTTTCTGACGCTTAATTAGCTCATGGTCAGGCATAAATCGTTTGATAAACTTTCTTGGCATAGGAGGCAGTTACTCTCTTGTTTAACTCTTGGTTCTTGATTTCATTTGCTGTGACAATTATGTCAGCGAGCTTTTGGCCTGTGATGCCTCATTGGGCTTGGTCACTGTTCATGTTATTGATACTTTTTATATCAATAAACTATAGCGTTTTCCGGTGTGCAAGAGGTCCAGCAACAGCATTGATACTAGTTATCTGCCTAGGGAATGCGATTGAAATACAAACGAGTCGATTGTTCCAATCAGGGCAGAATACTACCATAAATGCATCGGTTGTTAGCCTTTTTAGTGAAAATAGCCACGGCTATGAAAGTGTAATAGTAGCTAGATCAATTGGAGGCGAAAAATTAATCTTCCCGCCATTGATAAAATTGCGTTTGTTTACTCCTTTCAAGTTAACGCTCGGCGATAATGTCTATTTATCGGTGTCAATAAAACCAGTCTGGGGCAAGTTGAATGAAGCGGGCTTTGATTCGGAAAAACATCTGTTTAGCTCTGGCATTGTCGCGAACGCCACATACCGAGCTGGTACTCGATATCGAATTCATTCGATTGCTCACTGGCGAGCAACGTGGTTTGCAAGCAGCCTTAGCTATTTAGAAAATCTGGCCAACAGTGATCTCATTTTAGCCTTGAGTTTTGGTTATCGAGATTTCATTTTGCCTGAACGATGGGATTTACTTAAAAGCAGTGGTTTGATCCACTTGGTGGCGATTTCAGGTCTTCATATTGGTATTGCTTTTGGTATTGGCTATCAATGGGGGAAGCTAGTTCGGTTATTGTTTCCGCCATTGCTTTGGTTGCCCACGTTTTTCGGCTTAGGACTTGCCTATTTTTACAGCTGGTGTGCTGGGTTTACTTTACCAACCCTCAGGGCGTTAGTGATGTGCGTTATCGCGAGCTATTTCTTGTGGCGCGGGCAAAGTATCAGTTTGGTGCGGTATGTTGCATTGAGCTTATGTATTGTGCTGCTAGTTTGGCCTTTTTCAGCATTGTCGAGTAGCTTCTGGCTGTCCTTTGGTGCTTTAGGTGCCGTTCTTTATATCGCAATGAATCTTGGTTCATTTTCCTCAAAACGCCCGCTCATGAGTCGAGTGTCAACACTCATAAAAACCCAATTAATGCTGACGTTGCTGATCGCACCCTTGTCGATGCTGTTTTTCAAAGGAGTGAGTTTAGTCTCGCTGTTTTACAATTTACTTCTTTTACCTTGGGTATCGATGGTCACAATCCCACTGCTGTTTCTGGCAATGTTTATCAGTTTATTCTCCGGCTCGATGTTTGCGGTGAGTGAGTTAGCCGCTTTCGCCAGCGGCTTGAGTAAAACGTTGTGGATATTGGTTGATTTGTCGCTTGAACCTCTGATTATTAGCCTTCCTTTTTCTGAGCGATTCTGGGTTCAAGTTGATGAGTTTACAATTGGATTATCTGTCTCCCTCATTTTATTTATGATCTTTGTTAGTCGCTATCTTAAACGTGTGCTATCGACACTGGTCATCGCAGTGTTCGTGTTGTGGTGGGAGTTTGACCAACATGCACAAGGGAGGTTTACCATCGATATCTTGGATGTCGGCCATGGCCTTTCGTTAGTGATAGAAAAGAACAATCAGATTGTCGTTTACGATCTTGGCAATGCATGGCCGGGAGGCTCGATTGTCGAATCTTTGTTAATTCCGACCTTAAACCTGAGGGGAATCAATGAAGTCGGCGGTGTGATTATCAGTCATTTTGATTCGGATCATGCCGGTGGCTATTCGGCGCTGCTTACTCATTACACGCCGAAATGGATAAGAGCCAGTCAACGCATTAATACGCCAATAGGCGTTAATATTAGAGAATGTACAGCGGGAGAGGTGTGGCATTGGCAAGGCTTGAAGTTTGATGTTTTATGGCCTCCGCAATCTGTTAAGAGGGCGTATAATCCACACTCTTGTGTCGTTAGGATTTCTGAACCCAACTCAACATTTTCGATGCTACTCACGGGGGATATTGAATTGATTAGTGAGTGGTTGCTTGCCAGACAAGGTGAGCGACTCAACAGCGATATTATGCTTGTCCCACATCATGGTAGCAGCTCATCGTCTACAACGCAGTTAGTTAAGGCTGTTTCACCTCAGTTAGCGATCGCATCATTAGCTAAAGGTAATCAATGGGGAATTCCGAATGAATCGGTGATTGAACGCTATCAGCAAGTAGGAAGCGCTTGGCTTGATACAGGAGAAAGCGGACAAATAACCATCACCGTTACTCGGGAAGGTTGGAAATATCATACGATTAGGGAAGAACAAGGCTGGCAGTGGTATAGGCAGATGCTTCGTAAGGGAGTAGAATAGATAGATTATTGTGAGAAAATGAAGCGATTCTATGTCAACTCAAACAGATGAAACTACCTGGGTCACATTTAAAAGACTTTGGACTTATATTCGACTGTATAAGGCCGGCCTTGGTGTTGCGGTTATTGCACTTATTATCAATGCCGCCTCTGATACTTATATGATTTCATTATTAAAGCCGCTGCTTGATGAAGGCTTTGGTAGCGCTGAGTCAGACTTCCTACGTACACTTCCTCTCATTATTTTTGCCATGATGTTCATTCGTGGTGTCAGCGGTTTTGTGTCAACCTATTGTTTGAGCTGGGTTTCAGGCAACGTCGTGATGAAAATTCGTCGCAAAATATTTAGCCATTTTATGCATATGCCAGTGTCTTTTTTTGATAAAGAACAGACGGGTGCTCTGCTGTCTCGAATTACTTACGATTCTGAACAAGTCTCTGCTGCAACCAGTAAGGCGTTAGTCAGCATTGTGCGTGAAGGGGCAAGCATTATCGGCTTGCTGACGCTGATGTTTTGGAACAGCTGGCAATTGTCTTTGGTGCTATTCGTGGTCGCCCCTGTTGTAGCTTGGGCCATTACGATTGTTTCGAAGCGATTTAGAAAAATCTCTAAGAATATGCAAACCAGTATGGGACGCGTTGCTTCTTCATCAGAACAAATGCTAAAGGGGCATAAAGTTGTCCTTACCTATGGTGGGCAGGAGCTTGAAAAACACCGCTTTGATAAAGTTAGCAACCAGATGCGTCAACAGAGCATGAAATTGGTGACCGCTCAAGCCGCTGCGAACCCGATCATCCAGATGATAGCGTCGGTGGCGATTGTGGCAGTTCTGGTACTCGCGAGTGTCGATTCTATTAAGGCTGAGTTGACTCCCGGTACTTTTACGGTTGTGTTCTCTGCGATGTTTGGCCTAATGCGCCCGCTAAAAGCGTTAACAAACGTTACTTCTGAATTCCAACGCGGTATGGCAGCCAGTACCACTCTATTTGGGTTGATGGACTTAGATACTGAACAAAACAAGGGCACGTTGAAGCCTGAAGCCGTGATTGGCGATGTCGCAGTAAAAGAGGTCACATTTACTTATGAGGGTGCCGAGAAACCGGCGCTTGATAAGGTGAGCTTTAATATACCGAAAGGCAAGACTGTCGCACTGGTTGGTCGCTCAGGTTCGGGTAAGAGTACTATTGCTAATTTGTTCACGCGTTTTTATGACGTCGATTCAGGTTCAATTGAACTTGATGGCCACGATATTCGTGATTACGAATTGAGAAATCTACGTGAGCATTTTGCTCTTGTTTCTCAAAATGTGCACCTGTTCAATGATACCGTCGCGAACAATATCGCGTACGCTGCAGAAGAAAAATATTCACGTGAGCAGATCGAACACGCTGCTAAACTGGCTCACGCCAGTGAGTTTATCGAACGTATGGAAAATGGTATTGATACAGTCGTTGGTGAAAATGGTGCGAGTTTATCAGGGGGGCAAAGGCAACGTATTGCGATTGCACGTGCTCTATTAAGAGATGCACCTGTCTTGATCCTTGATGAGGCCACATCTGCGCTAGATACCGAGTCAGAAAGAGCGATTCAATCAGCACTTGAAGAGTTACAAAAGGATAAAACAGTACTGGTTATCGCTCACAGGCTATCAACCATTGAGCAAGCCGATGAAATCTTAGTTGTTGATGACGGTCAAATTGTAGAAAGAGGGGCACACGCTGAGCTCATTACACTGGATGGTGCTTATGCGCAACTGCACCGAATTCAGTTCAGCGGATAGGATTAGTCTTGTTGTGATTGAAAAGATTTGGTTTAACAATCATCCGTTAAAGTATCTTCTTTGGCCGCTATTGTGGCCATTGAGTTTGCTGTTCAAGATGATCAGTGGTCAGCGTCGTGAAGCTTATCTGTCGGGTAAAAAAGAAACCTACCGCCCGCCTTTACCTGTGATTGTCGTTGGTAATATTACCGCCGGTGGCAATGGCAAAACGCCTGTGGTGATTTGGCTAGTTGAAATGCTTCAAGCCAACGGTTTTAAGCCAGGGGTCGTTTCTCGAGGTTATGGAGCCAAAGCGCCAAGCTATCCACTGGTATTAGATGAAAATACGCCAGTAGCACACTCTGGTGATGAACCTCGATTGATCCGAAAGCGAACCGGCGCGCCAGTAGCGGTTGATCCTATACGCGCAAACGCGGTCAAAGCTTTGTTGAGCGAAGGTGTTAACGTCATCATCACTGACGACGGGCTACAGCATTATGCGCTTGAACGCGATATTGAATTTGCGGTTATCGACGGCGCAAGACGCTTTGGTAGCGAGAGTTTGATTCCTTTAGGCCCACTAAGAGAGCCTGTGTCTCGTCTCGATGATGTGGATTTTTTGGTTAATAATGGTGGCAAAGCTCAAGGGCGAGAGCTTTCAATGTCCTTGTTACCAAGCCAAGCGATTAATCTAAAGACAGGTCAGAAAAGATCGGTAGCAGAGCTGAAAAAACTGGTGGCTTTTGCTGGCATTGGCCACCCGCCACGCTTCTTTAAAACATTAGACGATCTTGATGGTGATGTGGTTTTCACACAGGGCTTTGCCGATCATCAAGATTTTGACAAAGATGAACTTCACGCCTTAGCGAACAAAGGTATGAATATAATTATGACAGAAAAAGACGCTGTAAAGTGCGAACAATATGCTCAAGATAACTGGTGGTATCTTCCTGTTTCTGCGCAGTTTGATGAAGATTCGCAACAGCAAATTTTAAAAAGAATAAAAGAGGTTATGGAATACTATGGATCACCGTCTGCTTGAGATTGTTGCTTGCCCAGTGTGTAAAGGTAAACTTACTTTTGATAAAGATAAGCAAGAGCTTGTTTGTAAAATTGATCGTCTAGCTTACCCAATAAAAGAGGGTATTCCAGTTCTTCTTGAACCCGAAGCTCGCACTATTTCAATGGATGAGGGAAAGTAATGTCTTATACGGTTGTTATACCAGCAAGATACCAATCGAGTCGTTTACCAGGGAAACCACTCGCTGACATCGGTGGCAAGCCGATGATTCAATGGGTATACGAACAGTCGATGAAGGCGGGTGCTGACAAGGTTATTATCGCTACCGATGATGTTCGAGTTGAAAAAGCAGCCAAAGCATTCGGTGCAGACGTGTGTATGACATCGCCGAATCACGAATCAGGCACTGAGCGGCTAGCTGAAGTGATTGATGTAATGAAGATTCCTGATGATCATATTATCGTGAATGTACAAGGGGATGAGCCACTGATCCCGCCAGCAATCATCAATCAAGTCGCGAACAATCTTGCGAACTGCACTGCACCGATGGCAACGTTAGGTGTCGAAATCACTCATGCCGATGAAGTGTTTAACCCTAACGCTGTGAAAGTCGTGACCGACAAAGACGGTTATGCCCTGTTTTTTAGCCGAGCGACTATCCCTTGGGATCGCGACGCATACGCCAACAATGGTACTGCTGCTGAATTTCCTTTGCTTCGTCATATTGGTGTCTATGCTTACCGAGCAGGTTTTATCAACACCTATATCAATTGGGAACCTAGTACCCTTGAGCGTATTGAGTGCTTGGAGCAATTGCGAGTGCTATGGTACGGGGAAAAAATTCACGTAGACGTTGCAGTTGAAGCTCCAGCTGCTGGAGTTGATACCCCCGAAGACCTAGAAGCCGTTCGAGCCATTATTGGTTTAAGCGCTTAGATGCAATAACACCTCAAGCCTCACTTATCGTGAGGCTTTTTGGTTGTCTAAGGGGCATATGTATACATGAATAGTATAAGGTAATGAATATTGAGCCAGTTGCATTAATGATTCCACCATCAACATGGAATTATCTGAGATTTACCTCGCTCGAGTTTCAATTTTTCTTTATAATATGCCCCCTATAAAGTAGTGGCCAACAGCTAGTACGGAATGAAAACTTACGACGAAACGTGGAGTAAAAGATGCCTTCTCAAAGCCCTGTGATTACGGTTGATGGACCAAGTGGAGCCGGTAAAGGTACCCTATGCATGTTGCTAGCGGATAAGCTAGGCTTTCATCTTCTAGACTCGGGGGCGATCTATCGCGTACTGGCTTTAGCGGCAATTCACCACGGTGTTGATACTGAATCAGAAGATGCTTTAGTACCGCTTGCTACTCACTTAGACGTACAATTTATTGCTGAAGGTGACTTAGTGAAGGTTATCTTAGAAGGCGAAGATGTGTCTGGTGAACTTCGTAAAGAAGAGACTGGTATGGCGGCATCAAAAGTGGCTGCTTTACCTCGCGTTCGTGAAGCACTACTTCGTCGTCAGCGCGCATTCAGCGCAGCACCTGGTTTGGTTGCTGATGGCCGTGACATGGGAACGGTTGTGTTTCCTAAAGCGGAAGCAAAAATATTTTTAGATGCAAGTGCAGAAGAGCGTGCGAGTCGCCGTCTTAAACAGTTGCAACAGAAGGGGTTAGATGTTAGATTTGACGACCTTTTGAGCGAGATCCAAGAGCGAGACGATCGAGATCGTAATCGCCCAGTGGCGCCACTTCGCCCTGCAGAGGATGCTCTAGTGCTTGATTCCACCTCAATGAATATTGAACAGGTAGTTGAAAAAGCACTACACTATATTGAATCGAAACTGGTTGGGTAATTCTACTCAGCTGGCAAGAACGTTGGTCGCAAGGATGATGACTGGCGAATTTATCAACCCCATGCGGTAGGATACCCATGGACGTTTAATTATTGAAGATTAAATAATGACTGAATCTTTTGCTCAACTCTTTGAAGAGTTTCTAAACGAAACAGAATTCCAACAAGGCAGCATCGTTAAAGGTACTGTAGTAGCTATCGAGAACGGTTTCGTTCTTGTAGACGCTGGTCTTAAGTCTGAATCTGCTATCCCTGCTGAACAATTCAAGAACGCTGCTGGCGAACTTGAAGTTGAAGTTGGTGCTGAAGTAGACGTAGCTCTAGACGCTGTTGAAGATGGTTTCGGTGAGACTCAACTTTCTCGTGAGAAAGCTAAGCGTCACGAAGCTTGGATCGTACTTGAGAAAGCTTGTGAAGAAGCTGAAACTGTTGTTGGTATCATCAACGGTAAAGTTAAAGGCGGTTTCACTGTTGAACTAAACGGTATCCGTGCTTTCCTTCCAGGTTCTCTAGTAGACGTACGTCCTATCCGTGACACTGCTCACCTAGAAAACAAAGAGCTAGAGTTCAAAGTAATCAAGCTAGACCAGAAGCGTAACAACGTTGTTGTTTCTCGTCGTGCTGTTATCGAATCTGAGAACAGTGTTGAGCGTGACGAACTTCTTGAAACTCTACAAGAAGGTACTGAAGTTAAAGGTATCGTTAAGAACCTTACTGACTACGGTGCATTCGTTGACCTTGGCGGTGTTGACGGTCTTCTACATATCACAGATATGGCTTGGAAGCGCGTTAAGCACCCATCAGAGATCGTTAACGTTGGTGACGAAATCCTAGTTAAAGTTCTTAAGTTCGATCGTGAGCGCACTCGTGTTTCACTAGGTCTTAAGCAACTTGGCGAAGATCCATGGGTAGCAATCGCTAAGCGTTACCCAGAAGGTCACAAGCTTTCTGGTCGTGTTACAAACCTAACTGACTACGGCTGCTTCGTTGAAATCGAAGAAGGCGTTGAAGGTCTAGTACACGTTTCTGAAATGGATTGGACTAACAAGAACATCCACCCTTCTAAAGTTGTTAATGTTGGCGACGAAGTTGAGGTTATGGTTCTTGATATCGACGAAGAGCGTCGTCGTATCTCTCTAGGTCTGAAACAGTGTAAAGCTAACCCATGGCAGTCATTTGCAGAAATGCAAGCTAAGGGCGACAAAGTTACTGGTAAGATCAAGTCTATCACTGACTTTGGTATCTTCATCGGTCTAGAAGGCGGTATCGACGGTCTAGTACACCTATCTGACATTTCTTGGAATGCTGCAGGCGAAGAAGCTGTACGTGAATACAAGAAAGGCGACGAAATCTCTGCTGTAGTTCTAGCAGTAGATGCAGAGCGTGAGCGTATTTCTCTTGGCGTTAAGCAAATGGAAAACGACCCGTTCAACGCATACGTTGCTGACAACAAGAAAGGTGTTCTTGTAAACGGTACTGTTACTGCAGTTGACGCGAAAGGCGCTACTATCGAGCTAATCGAAGGCGTTGAAGGTTACATCCGCGCTTCTGAAGTATCTCGCGATCGTATCGAAGATGCATCTCTAATCCTAAGCGTTGGCGACAGCGTTGAAGCGAAGTTCACTGGTGTAGACCGTAAGAACCGCGTAATCAACCTATCTATCAAAGCTAAAGATGAAGCTGATGAGCAAGAAGCAATGGCTTCACTGAACAAGTCTGATGAAGGCGCGTTCGGTAACGCAATGGCAGACGCATTCAAAGCTGCTAAAGGCGAATAATAGCTTCTCATTAAGAGAATTATAGCTATCTAGCCAAGAAAGGAGCCGTAAGGCTCCTTTTTTTTTGCTTATTTTTCCGATAGGTCTATAATTTCTAAAAAGAAAACCAACGAGGGTAACTATGACTAAGTCTGAATTGATTGAAAGACTGTGCGCTGAGCAAACGCACCTTTCTGCAAAAGAAATTGAAGACGCTGTAAAGGATATTTTAGAGCACATGGCTTCAACACTAGAAAGTGGTGATCGAATCGAAATTCGTGGCTTTGGCAGTTTTTCTCTGCATTATCGTGAACCTCGTGTCGGACGCAACCCTAAGACGGGTGACAAGGTTGAGTTAGAAGGTAAATACGTTCCTCACTTTAAACCGGGCAAAGAGCTACGTGAACGAGTGAACTCAGGAATGTAGTATACTTATCGGAATCAAGAAAGCGGCATACTGTAGTGTATGCCGCTTTTTTATGACCATAATATG
The DNA here is from genome assembly GCF_947488985.1 of uncultured Vibrio sp. GTDB lineage: Bacteria > Pseudomonadota > Gammaproteobacteria > Enterobacterales > Vibrionaceae > Vibrio. The sequence continues at coordinate 64,903 of NZ_CANLBV010000005.1, read as the reverse complement.
GTGGTCTGATTAGTAATTTTCCTGCATAATCGTACAGTTAACTAATCAATGAGTGATGAACTATGAAAATTATAAAAATAGTCGCCGTTATCGCACTTTTCCTAATTGCATTGGCTTTAGGCTCTCAAAACCAAACGATCGTGAACTTCAACTATTTGCTAGCACAAGGTGATTTCCACCTATCCAGTCTGCTAGGCGTTGTTTTTATATCGGGTTTTGCCCTTGCTTGGTTAGTCTTTGGCAACATGCATATGCGTTCTCAGTTGAAAATTCATCGCTTGAAGAAGCAACTCAATAAGCAATCAAAGCAGGTAGCTGCTGACACTAAAGCTTAAAGGCTATATTTGATGTTAGAGTTACTGTTCTTATTGTTACCTATTGCAGCTGCATACGGCTGGTATATGGGTAATCGTAATGCTCAGCAAGAAAAACAAAAACAATCCCATCAGATTTCCCGCCAGTATGTTACGGGTTTGAACCTATTACTGTCAGACCAATCTGACAAGGCAGTCGATCACTTTATCGAGTTACTCCAAGTCGACAATGAAACCATCGATACTCACTTGGCCTTGGGCAATTTGTTCCGATCAAGAGGAGAAGTTGACCGAGCGATTCGTATTCACCAAAACCTTATCTCTCGCTCGGGGCTCACTCTCGATCAGAAAAACCTCGCACTGCAACAGCTGGCGAAAGACTATATGGTTTCAGGCTTTCTTGACCGCGCCGAAAAAATCTTCGAGCAATTAGTCGAAGAGCCCGATCATAAAGAGGGTGCTTTACAGCAACTCGTTGCTATTTATCAGCAAACGCGCGAGTGGAACAAAGCCATTCATTATGGAAACATTTTAGTTAAGCTCGGTAAGAAAAAAATGAAAATGCGAGCGACGGTCGCGCATTTTTGGTGTGAACTTGCGATGCAAGAACAAGCTGATGGTAATCGTGCGAAAGCGCTTCAATACTTTAAGAAGGCGTTGTCTGAAGACCCTAAGTGTGTCCGTGCCAGTATTGCTTTGGGTAAGTTTCACTTAGCTAATGAAGAGTACCAAAAGACCATTACTTGTTTAGAGTCGGTGCTTGATCAAGACATTGACTTTATTAGTGAAGTATTACCAACCCTGGCAGAGTGTTATCACAAACTTGGACAAGAAGCGCAGTTGGTCGAATTTCTTAAAGCTTGCATCCAAAAGAAAGCGGGTGTTTCGGCAGAACTGATGTTAGCGCAACTCGTTGCTCATCACGAAGATCTTGGCTCAGCTCAAGAGCTATTAACAAAGCAGCTTGTTAAAAACCCAACCATGAAAGGCTTCTATCGATTGATGGATTACCACCTTGCTGAAGCTGAGGAAGGTCGTGCCAAAGAAAGCTTAACCACGCTTCAATCCATGGTTGGTGAGCAATTAAAAGTGAAGCCGCATTATCGTTGTCATAAATGTGGTTTTTCGACCCACTCAATGTACTGGCATTGTCCTTCATGTAAAGGGTGGGGAACGATCAAGCCTATTCGTGGGCTTGACGGCGAATAGTGGTATGGTCATTTTTAGACCAAATTATTGATTGCAGCTTTCGGGCTGCATTTTTATGATTGTTATTTGTCACCTGTTTGGCTGAATAAATAATTTTAGTAATTTAACTGTGTTAGGAAATGTAATGAACGACCAAAAAATCATTGTAGCATTGGATTATGATAACCAAGCGGATGCGTTAGCCTTTGTCGATCGTATTGACCCTGCATCATGCCGCCTGAAAGTGGGCAAAGAGATGTTTACCCTATTTGGTCCTGAGTTTGTTCGTGAGTTACATAAGCGTGGCTTCTCCGTATTCTTAGACCTTAAATTTCATGACATCCCGAACACATGTTCAAAAGCCGTCCGTGCAGCGGCTGAGTTGGGTGTATGGATGGTCAACGTACATGCAAGCGGCGGTGAGCGTATGATGAGCGCTTCTCGCGAAATCTTAGAACCGTATGGTAAAGATCGTCCGCTGTTAATCGGTGTAACGGTATTAACCAGTATGGAGCAATCTGACCTTGCGGGTATCGGCTTAGATCTTGAGCCGCAACAGCAAGTGATGCGTTTGGCTTCTCTAACGAAAAACTCAGGTTTAGACGGTGTGGTATGCTCTGCTCAAGAGGCTTCTTTGCTTAAAGGTGCACTGGGTCAAGAGTTTAAGCTAGTGACCCCGGGTATTCGCCCTGTCGGTGCCGACGTTGGCGATCAGAAGCGCATCATGACGCCATCTAAAGCGATTGAGTCAGGTTCAGATTACCTAGTTATTGGTCGTCCTATTACTCAAGCTGTCGATCCTGCTGCTGTACTTGCAGAGATCAACGGTACGCTAGTTTAAGTCTATATTTAGATCGAGATATGAATAAAGAAGGCCAGAAAATTGTTGCTGGCCTTCATTTTGTAGTCTGGATTAGTATTAACTGGACTGAATGCTCAGTGTGGCGCTTAAACTGGAGCACCACTATGGAATTTGAAGTCACTGTCTTCTGAAGTGATAAGTTCGGCTTCTACTTTCGCAAAATGCGCAATACGCTCTGAAATATCTTTCCCTGCGACCTGCTCTGCTAGCTCGAGGTAATCTTGGTAGTGGCGAGCTTCTGATCGAAGTAGAGACACATAAAACTTCTCCATATCTTCTTCCAAGAAAGGAGCCAATTTGGCGAAGCGTTCACAAGAGCGAGCTTCAATAAAAGCGCCGATGATAAGTTTATCAACCAGAGCATCTGGCTCATAAGTTTTTACTTGCTTGATCAAGCCTTTTGCGTAGCGACCCGCCTCAATAGGTTGATAAATAACACTTTTCTTTTCCATTAATTCCATGACTTGATAGAAGTGATGCAATTCTTCTTTGATCAGAAGTACCATTTTATCGATTAGGTCAGTGCCATAATTACAGCCTTTTTTGGCGGTGATTTGCTTTGATACATTGCTTTTACCGCGCAGAGACTCTAAGTCTCCAATGCGGCGATACGCAAATTGCTCGTAGGGTAAAATCCACTCATTGAGCTGCTTAGCACTCTCTTTATCAACCGCATATTTACGAATCAAGAATAACGCACTCTGTGCCGCTTTGAGCTCGCACAACATGTGATCACGTAGAATGATATGGAGGTTTTCAGGCTTCTTGGCTTCATCTATCCATGAATCTGGCGTTTCAGCTTTGAGGAACGAGTGGATTGGAGTGAGTAGTTCTTGATACATGGGCAGGGCAAGCTTATTGATAATATTGGACTTTATTACAGCTTATAATATCCCTCTATGCAGGGAAAGGAAATTCAACCGTGCCAACTACTCTGGCAGAGAGGGAAAGGCCACCTATTTGATGTCAATAAGGAGGCCTTTAAGTATTGAGTTAGACCGTTACCATTTTTTCTTCTGGCCGAAGAGGGCGTCCATGTCGTCCTCACGCTCTTTAGACTCCATTTGCTGTAAATTTTGAGCGTTCTTGTCTTGGCGTTTTTGATCCAGTTCACTCAACATTTGCTGAAGTTTCTCTTTCGCTTGATTCGAGTATGAATCGTTTTTGGTCGCCAATGCATCAATACCTTTGCGCAGCAATTGAATGGCCGTTCCCGGCTGACCGCGAGATATTGAATCGTTCGCACGCTTGATAACATTTTCGATATTGATGCGGATTTGAATGGTTTCTAGGCGCGCGTTTTCTGCTACATAAGCCTGAGTTTCAAAACGACCTTTATTATGCTCATTACGAATCGTGTCGCGGAGGCGTTTAACGAGCTTAAGCATCATGATCGCTTGCTTATCACTACTCGGAACACGGAAAGCTGCGCTCTCACTACCTTGGTAGTTCTCTTTTAGCTGAGTGATTTGCTGTTTTACGCTATCTATCCTTTGCGGAAGCTGCTTGTTTTTTGAGTCGAGTAGATACATATTTTCAAGTGCATCGAGAATTCGGTTATTTAAGCATATAAGAAGGTCTTGGCTAAAAGGCATGTGGTGAGCATTGCCAATCAGATCTTCTGTTCCATCAATAATGGTCAGATATCGAGAAGCTTCCTGCTTCTTCGTGGTTTCTACCTTAACTTTGTATTGAAGCATGATGTTGTAACCTAAAACCAACACCAAAAGAATGGCGACTAAGGTAATAATTAAACCAATATTCATATGTTTGTGTCTGCTTGTTGTTTTCTATAGCTAACTGAATAGGATACACGATTTCATTATGTATCGGCACTCGTAAATGCAAATTTGATTATCTCTTGTTGCGCGTAATCGGCAATTAAAATTTGCCAATTATGGGTGAGAATGAGGGCTAGGTTGCAAAGGTACCTTCAAGTCTTGGTTTGTTACTTTCAAAAAGCTCAATTTTTCTGTCATTTTTTAGCTTGAAGCGTTATAACTAATAATTATATTAGATGAGTTAACTACGCTGTGTTTACAAATAAGTTAGCACAAAAATGAGTAAAGGATTACGAGGTTAGATATGAAATTACAGCAACTGAAGTACATTGTTGAGGTTGTAAACCATAACCTAAATGTTTCAGCGACAGCAGAGAGTTTATATACCTCTCAGCCCGGTATTAGTAAGCAAGTTAGATTGCTTGAAGATGAGTTGGGTATTCAGATCTTTGAGCGTAGTGGTAAACATCTAACTCAGGTAACCCAAGCCGGAGAGGATATTATTCGTATCTCTCAAGAGATTTTAGCGCGCGTTGAAAGTATTAAAGCGGTAGCCGGTGAGCATACCCATCCAGAGATGGGAACATTGAATATCTCAACGACTCATACGCAAGCTCGTTATGCTCTGCCTGATGTGATTAAAGGTTTCACGGCGCGCTATCCAAAAGTCTCACTTCATATGCACCAAGGCACGCCAAGTCAAATGTCAGAAGCCGTTGCTAAGGGAACCGCGAATTTTGCTATTGCAACGGAAGCGCTGCATCTGTATCAAGATGCGATAATGTTGCCTTGCTACCATTGGAATCGCTCAATTGTTGTGACAAAGGAGCATCCTTTGGCGCAAAAACGAAATATTACAATCGAGGATCTTGCTGCCTATTCTCTCGTGACTTACGTATTTGGTTTTACTGGGCGCTCAGAGTTAGATACCGCTTTCAACAAAGTTGGTTTAACACCACGTGTCGTGTTCACTGCAACGGATGCAGATGTCATCAAAACCTATGTTCGTATGGGTATTGGTGTTGGTGTTATCGCAAGTATGGCGATTGACCAATCACAAGATACCGATTTGGTTGCCATTGATGCGAGCCATCTGTTTGGTGCGAGTACGACTAGCATTGGCTTTAGAAAGGGGACCTTCCTACGCTCTTACATGTTTGATTTTATGGAGCGTTTTGCCCCTCATTTAACTCGCCCAGTGGTTGAGCAAGCCATTTCTCTAAAATCAAATAATGAAATAGAAGAGATGTTTAAAGATATCGAGCTGCCCGTTCGCTAGGTCTCAGTGTTTTTTCTCGATAGCTATCGGCCTGTTGTCAGGCCGTTTGTCGTTTTAGTCTGGCTTGCTATCTTACTGATAGCCAAGTCGCTTCTTTAATTAGTTTGAATACTTTAGTCAGTTTGAGTGCTTTAGATAGTTTGAAAGGGTATCGCCCCTTTTCATTTCCTTCTCTTCCCCCTACAATCCACGCACCATAGGGGGAAGTATGCATTTACGATTCAAAACACTCGACTCATTTCTGTTGGATCACCAAGTTTATTGGCGTTCAGAGCCTTTTCACCTATGTCAAACTCGCCAGCAGCCTTGGGTTGAGGTTAACCGCCCACTTGTTGGTTGGTTAGAAGGCTTGAGCGTTGAAAGTATTCAAACCTTAAAAGATCAACCTCAACAGTTGATTGCCGAGCTGATTCGGTTTATCCCACAATTAGAGACCGCCAACCAAAATATTCAGTTCGATAATACGCCATTGATGGGGTTAGATTTACCACGTGGCACTGCTGATGGTATTCCGGGTAGAAAGCTACAGCAAATCCTTGCGATGGGTGAGGCGGCATTGGCTCATCACCATGGCAAAGAGTGGCTTGAGTGGTGTTCGGGTAAGGGCTTTCTAGGGCGAATTTTATCTCAGCACTCGAATCACAAGGTAACTAGCTTCGAGTGGCAACAGTCCTTGTGTGAAAGTGGACAAAAAATAGCGGATGCTCAACGTTTAGAGATGGACTTTGTTCAAGGCGATGCGTTTTCAGCGGATGCCGATGACGTATTTAACTCACAGCAACATGCTGTCGCGCTGCATGCTTGTGGCGATCTGCACGTTGAACTGATGAAAAAGTCGGTATTACATCGATTACCAGCGGTCACGATTTCTCCTTGTTGTTATCATCTTATTCAGGATGACGCGTATCAAGCCATGTCTTCCCTAGGCCAATCATCGGCATTAACGTTAAACAAGAGTGATTTAAGGATCCCGCTTCAAGAAACTGTTACTGGCGGTGAAAGAGTTAAGAGACACCGCCAATTGGAGATGAGTTATCGCCTAGGCTTTAGCCAATTGCTCAAAACCGAACTCAATATCAATGAATACATCCCAGTACCGAGCATAAAAAAATCAGAGCTAGCTGAGGGGTTTGAATCATTTTGCCGCTGGGCATCTCAAGTGAAAGAGTTATTGCTTGGTTCAGATATTGATTTTGATTTCTATTTGGTTCAAGGCGAAGCGCTTTTCTGGGAGATGGAAAAGTTAAGCTTGGTTCAACAAGTATTCAGAAGGCCGCTTGAGGTATGGCTCGCGTTGGACCGCGCGATCTACCTGCAAGAGCAGGGGTACGATACCTCTATCGAAGAGTTTTGTGAGCGTGGTGTCACTCCGAGGAATTTGCTGATCCACGGGGTTAAGTTCAAGAGTACGCCTTGAAGTCAGTTCTCCCCTAAACAGTCAGTGCTGACCATCAAAGCATGGTTAGGCAGAAGCGATATTTGAACAAAAGCAACGAGCCAGTACGACGAAATCGGACTGGCTCGTTGTGTATATGTACACCATTAACTGAACGCTTTAACGAGAAAATTATTACGTTCAGTTAACACGACATCATGAGTTAAACATGGCGATGGCGTCAGCTGGATCGACGTATTCTAGGTCGAAACTATCGGCGACTTCTTTACAGGTAACTTTACCATGGATGACATTTAGACCTTCTAAAAAGCCTTCATCAGAGAGAAGGGCTTCGCGATAGCCTTTATTCGCCAACTTAACAATGTAAGGAAGTGTTGCATTGTTTAGCGCATAAGTAGACGTACGAGCTACGGCACCTGGCATGTTCGCCACGCAGTAGTGAACAACGTCATCAACAATGTAAGTTGGTTCTGCGTGAGTAGTTGCGTGAGAAGTCTCGAAGCAACCGCCTTGGTCAATTGCAACGTCAACCACCGCTGAACCAGGCTTCATCTTAGCGATGTGCTCTTTTGTCACCAGTTTAGGCGCTGCAGCCCCCGGGATCAGTACTGCACCAATCACTAAGTCAGCTTCCAGAACATGCTTCTCAATAGCGTCTTCAGTAGAATAAACCACTTTTGCACGACCTTGGAACTCTTCATCCAGACGGCGTAGTGTATCGACGTTACGGTCAAGAATGGTCACGTCAGCGCGAAGACCAACAGCCATGCGTGCCGCGTTAGCGCCAACAACGCCGCCGCCAACAACGACCACTTTTGCAGGTTCGACTCCGGGTACGCCGCCAAGAAGAAGGCCACAACCACCGTTAGATTTCTCCAGTGTTTGTGCTCCTGCTTGAATAGACATGCGACCAGCGACTTCAGACATTGGTGCTAATAGTGGCAAGCGACCCATATTATCTGTTACAGTCTCATAGGCTACGCAGACAGCTTTGCTCTTGATAAGCTCTTCAGTTTGTGGAAAATCTGGTGCAAGGTGTAAATAGGTAAATAATATTTGCCCTTCACGAAGCATAGCTCGCTCGACAGCTTGAGGTTCTTTAACCTTTACAATCATTTCTGCTTTCGCGAAAACGTTAGCAGCAGTAGGAAGAATGGATGCGCCTACAGCGATGTAATCATCGTCTGAAAAACCGATGCCAGTACCGGCATGGGTTTCTATAAAAACTTGGTGGCCGTGTGAGATGACTTCTCTCACGCTAGCTGGGGTCATGCCAACGCGATATTCGTGGTTTTTGATTTCCTTAGGTACGCCAATAATCATCCTGACTCCTCATTTATTTTGGTTGTTTTATCTATTTATAGGGTAATTCTGTCGAATTAATATCTAGTATAGGTATGTTAAGGTAGAATTTGATACTGAATATTAAGAAGTTGTAGTATATTTTTTTGCAAGGAAGTAATAAGGTGGAATAAAAAATGGCAGACAATTATAAGAAGCCGTCCAAGGAACTAGATCGTATTGACCGCAACATTCTTAATGAGTTGCAAAAAGACGGTCGTATCTCAAACGTTGAACTCTCAAAACGAGTCGGACTTTCTCCAACTCCATGTCTTGAGCGCGTTCGTCGTTTAGAACGTCAAGGTTACATTAATGGGTACACAGCGTTGCTGAACCCACAGTATCTTGATGCTTCGCTTTTAGTGTTTGTGGAAATTACGTTGAACCGTGGTGCGCCAGACGTGTTCGAACAATTCAACACCGCTGTTCAGAAGCTAGATGATATCCAAGAGTGTCATTTAGTGTCGGGTGATTTTGACTATCTCCTAAAAACACGTGTATCAGATATGGGTGCTTACCGTAAGTTATTGGGTGATACGTTGCTTCGTCTACCGGGCGTAAACGACACTCGTACTTACGTTGTCATGGAAGAAGTGAAACAAACAAATCAACTTGTGATTAAAACTCGTTAATTACAATTGATGATATGAAAGAAAGCGGACTTTTGTTCCGCTTTCTTGCTTTCTGGAATTGGGTTTTTGGGTTTGATATGGTTAAATCAACAGTAGTTTCATAGAAACGATTGGCTAGTGCTGATCGCGATGTATTTATCCCGTTCAAATATTAAGTTGGTTTATGTTCAAGCAGAGCAGTAATAAAGTAGAAACAATCATTAAAACGAGTGAAGAGCCTCAGTCTCCTCGTCTGAGTGGTTCTCAACGTCTCAGAGAGTGCAGCCTGATTTTAGGGGTTCTCTTCTCTATTTTACTTGCCGTTGCATTGTTCACTTTTAGCCCTGCTGATCCATCATGGTCGCAAACGGCGTGGGGAGGTGACATTCAAAATGCGGGTGGCTATGTTGGCGCATGGCTGGCAGATACCCTTTTCTTTGTGTTTGGCTCTTTGGCTTACCCATTACCTATCTTAGTGACGGTCGCTGCATGGGTATTATTCCGCAAACGTAATGAAGATGAGCAGATCGACTTCATGCTGTGGGGCACTCGATTACTTGGCCTGACTATCCTAATTCTTACGAGTTGCGGTCTAGCGGATATCAACTTTGACGACATCTGGTACTTCTCTTCAGGTGGTGTGGTCGGTGACGTATTAACCAGCCTCGCACTGCCAACTCTGAATGTGCTTGGCAGCACGTTGGTGCTGCTTTTCTTGTGGGGAGCGGGATTTACACTATTTACCGGTATTTCATGGCTAAGTATTGTCGAGTGGTTGGGTGAGGGCGCGATTAAACTGTTTACTTCAGCCGTAAACAAGGCTCGTGGGCAAGATCAAGAGTTATTCGAGCCGGAGTTGAAGGTGTCGGCAGACCGAGATCTGCTAGAAGAGGCTCGCCATCAGCTGACTAATGATGATGTTTCCGCTTTAGAGCGTAATAAAGAGCCGAACGAGCAAGAACTGCTTGATCCTGCGATGAGCTTCTCTGCGATCAACGAGCCGTCCGATACTGCTGAACTAGAGCAACAAAATAGCGTATCGCCGAAGCGCCAATACAATATTCATATGCCAGCAGAAGCTGCTGACAAGCCAGACATTTCTGCTCGTCAACAAATATCGACTCAGCAACAAACCTCTGCGAATCAACAATCTCAGCAGTCGAATGGCGGTGCTCCGGAGCATACGATCTCATCAACCCCTATCTACCATGCACCAGAAGATGCTTTGACAGAGGGTCTTGATCGTTCAAAGCAGTTGAATGCAACCATTGAGCAATTAGAAAATGCCGCGATGTATGAAGATGATCTTGCCCAACAAGATCGGGCTGACGCACATGAGTCTCAGATCGCGTATCAGCAATATATGCAGAACGAGCAACATGTTCAAAATGAATCGTATAGGCAGAGTGAACAGTCACAGGTAACCCCTGTTGATGTTGAAGACGAACAGCCAGAAATGGTTACTGCAATGCCGACGACTACTGAGTTCGATACAGAAGAGGTCCAGTTGGAACCGTTATACGCATCACCAGTGGTGGTTCAAGAACAAACGACTCAAGACGAGCTAGCGGTACCGACAACCACTTTGGATGCTGTCGAAGACCAAGGTGTACCATCGCCGACCGAGCTAGAATCGGTATCGATGGAGGAGCAAACTACGGAACAGTTAAATCCTTCATCTTACCAACAAGAACCTCTCACGCCGCCTATTGAAACCTGCGAAGAGCCTGTCGTTGATCTTCCTTGGGAAGAGGTAACGGAAGAGGAACCTTTACATCAAGATCAAGATGTCGCCGCATTCCAAAGCATTGTCTCTGAAGCGCAGGCTAATATGGCCGCAGCGCAGAACCCGTTTTTGGTTCAGCAAGATGTTAATTTACCAAAACCTGCAGAGCCATTGCCCACGCTTGATTTGCTATTCCACCCTGAAAAGCGTGAAACCTTTATTGACCGTGACGCATTGGAGGCGATAGCTCGTCTTGTTGAATCTAAGCTCGCGGATTATAAGATCAAAGCGGAGGTGGTTGATATTTTCCCTGGCCCCGTGATCACTCGCTTCGAGCTCGATCTGGCTCCGGGTGTGAAAGTAAGCCGTATTTCTGGTCTTTCTATGGATTTAGCACGCTCACTGTCTGCATTGGCTGTGCGTGTCGTAGAGGTCATACCGGGTAAACCTTACGTTGGCTTAGAGCTGCCAAACATGAGTCGCCAAACCGTATTCTTCTCGGATGTGGTTGCGAGCTCTCAGTTCCAAGAGGCGAAATCACCAACCACAGTGGTGCTTGGCCAAGACATCGCGGGTGAAGCGGTGATCGCCGACCTATCTAAAATGCCACACGTTCTAGTTGCAGGTACCACAGGTTCTGGTAAGTCGGTGGGTGTCAACGTAATGATCTTAAGTATGCTTTACAAGGCATCGCCTGAAGATGTTCGTTTTATCATGATCGACCCGAAAATGCTGGAACTGTCAGTTTATGAAGGTATTCCACATCTATTGTCTGAAGTGGTTACCGACATGAAAGATGCATCGAATGCGCTGCGTTGGTGTGTCGGCGAAATGGAACGTCGTTACAAGCTGATGTCAGCGCTCGGTGTGCGTAACATTAAGGGCTACAACGACAAACTTAAGATGGCAGCAGATGCGGGGCACCCAATTCACGACCCACTTTGGAAGCCGGGCGACAGCATGGATCCTGAAGCGCCACTGCTTGAGAAACTGCCTTACATTGTGGTGATTGTCGATGAGTTTGCCGACCTAATCATGGTAGTGGGTAAGAAGGTTGAAGAATTAATCGCTCGTTTAGCACAAAAAGCGCGTGCGGCTGGTGTTCACTTGATCCTAGCGACACAGCGCCCATCAGTGGATGTGATTACCGGTCTGATCAAAGCCAACATTCCAACCCGTGTGGCGTTTACGGTATCCACTAAAACGGATTCTCGAACCATACTTGACCAAGGTGGTGCCGAATCCTTGCTTGGTATGGGTGATATGCTTTACTTGCCACCGGGTTCTAGTCATACAACCCGTGTCCACGGTGCGTTTGCATCCGATGATGACGTACACGCGGTGGTTAATAACTGGAAAGCGCGTGGTAAGCCAAACTATATTGATGAGATAACCAACGGTGAGCAAACGCCAGAAACCTTGCTCCCGGGCGAGAAGATGGAAGGCGATGAAGAGGTTGATGCTCTATTTGATCAAGTGGTAGAGCACGTTGTTCATTCGCGTCGTGGTTCAGTTTCAGGTGTACAACGTCGATTTAAGATCGGTTATAACCGTGCTGCACGAATTGTCGAGCAGCTAGAAGCACAAGGTATTGTCAGTGCTCCGGGGCACAACGGTAACCGAGAAGTCTTGGCTCCAGCGCCACCAAAAGAGTAGTTTCACTAGGAACTCACACCCATTAAGTCGGTCAAATCGAAAATAAGACCGACTTATGTTTTAACAGGATGATTGATGAAGAAAGTATTCGCACTTTTATTTATGAGCTTTTCAGTGTTTGCTTCTCCCAAAGAAGAGCTAAGTAACCGCTTGGCATTGAACGCAGGTTTTAGCGCCGACTTTAAGCAAGTTGTGACTAGTCCAGATGGCGATGTTGTTATGGAAGGTGGGGGCACGGTAGAGATAGCACGCCCGAGTTTGTTCCGCTGGGAAACCACGTTCCCTGATGAAAACGTGTTGGTTTCTGATGGACAAAGCTTGTGGTACTACAGCCCGTTCATTGAACAAGTGAGCATTTATTGGCAAGAACAAGCGACATCACAAACACCTTTTGTCCTGCTTACTCGCAACCAAGAGAGCGATTGGGATAACTACAATGTCGTGCAAGCGGGCAACCAATTTACGCTGACGCCAACCGCTGTCGATTCTAATCAGGGTGATTTCCAGATCAACATCACCGAGCAAGGCATCGTTCAGGGCTTTGATGTGATTGAACAAGATGGTCAAAAAGGTGAGTTTACCTTTAGCAATGTTGATTTAGGCAAGCCAGCGGCAGACCGCTTTACTTTTGTGGCACCTGAAGGTGTCGAGGTCGACGACCAAAGAAACTGATCGAAATAAGCAGTTCGAAATACGCACGTCGTTGGCGAATGCGTAGAAAGTCATTGCTGCCATCAACCAATCAAGAGATCGCAATTGAGTAATTACAGCTTAGATTTTGCAGGGGACGAAGACTTTCGTCCCCTTGCTGCTCGTATGAGGCCTGAAACTGTGGAACAGTACATAGGGCAGCAACATATATTAGGCCCAGGTAAACCCCTTCGTAGAGCGTTGGAGGCGGGTCATATCCACTCCATGATTTTATGGGGCCCTCCTGGCACGGGGAAAACGACACTGGCAGAAGTGGCCGCGAATTATGCCAATGCAGAAGTTGAACGAGTATCAGCTGTCACCTCTGGTGTGAAAGACATTCGTATCGCGATTGAAAAAGCCCGCGAAAACAAACAAGCGGGACGTAGAACCATTCTGTTTGTCGACGAAGTCCATCGCTTTAATAAAAGCCAGCAAGATGCCTTTCTGCCACATATTGAAGATGGCACCGTGACCTTTATTGGTGCGACCACAGAAAACCCTTCGTTTGAACTGAACAACGCTTTGTTGTCACGTGCGCGAGTGTACAAACTGACCTCGCTCAATACCGATGATATTGCTCTGGTGATCCGTCAAGCGATTGAAGACAAGCAGCGCGGACTGGGTGACGTGTCGGCGGATTTTGCTGACAATGTGTTAGATCGCCTCGCGGAACTGGTCAACGGTGACGCTCGCATGTCACTCAACTACCTTGAGTTGCTATATGACATGGCAGAAGACAACGATAATGGTGAGAAAGCGATCACTTTGCAGTTGCTGGCTGAGGTGGCGGGTGAGAAAGTCGCTCGTTTCGATAACAAAGGCGATATTTGGTACGATCTGATCTCGGCTGTTCATAAATCGATTCGTGGTTCAAATCCGGATGCGGCTCTGTATTGGTCAGCAAGAATGATTGCTGCGGGCTGTGACCCTTTGTATATCGCAAGGCGCTTATTGGCGATTGCTTCTGAAGATATCGGCAACGCAGATCCAAGAGCAATGCAGGTGGCTATGTCGGCTTGGGACTGTTTTACGCGTATTGGTCCTGCTGAAGGTGAGCGTGCGATCGCGCAAGCTGTGGTTTATTTAGCGTGCGCGCCAAAGAGTAATGCGGTGTATACAGCTTGGAAGCAAGCGTTAACGGATGCGCACAATCTCCCAGAGTATGAAGTGCCTCATCATTTGCGTAATGCCCCCACAACTTTGATGAAGGACATGGGCTACGGCCAAGAATACCGCTATGCTCATGATGAACCGGGTGGCTATGCGGCTGGCGAAAAGTATCTACCACCAGAAATGGGGGAGAAACAATACTATTTTCCAGCAAAACGAGGCTTAGAGACCAAAATTGGCGAGAAGCTAGATTATCTGGCGGATTTGGACGCAAAAAGCCCACAAAAACGCTATGAAAATTAGTCTTTTTTGGATATCTTTACCTAGTCATAAAATTCAAATTAAATCGCTTTAAATTGGTTGAAATAGCACCAATTTTAGAGGTTTAGTACCGATTCAGTAGTCAATCTGCTGAATATTCAAATAACTAAAGCATAGGATTAGCAATGCTGGATTCTAAATTACTTCGAGCTGAGCTGGATGAAACAGCGGCAAAATTAGCACGTCGAGGCTACGACCTTGATGTAGAGACAATTCGTGAACTTGAAGAAAAGCGTAAGTCCCTTCAGATGAAAACTGAAGAACTGCAAGCGTTACGTAACTCTCGATCGAAGTCCATTGGTCAAGCGAAAGCAAAAGGCGACCATGAAGAAGCTGAGCGTATCCTTGCTGAAGTAGGCAACTTAGGCGCAGAGTTAGACCAAGCGAAAGCAGCACTTGCGGAGCTTCAGTCTGAGCTAGAAACGATCACCATGTCTATTCCAAACCTGCCAGATGAGTCTGTACCTGCGGGTAAAGATGAAGATGATAACGTGGAAGTGACTCGTTGGGGCCAACCTAAGATTTACGACTTCGAAGTGAAAGATCACGTTGATCTTGGCGAAATGTCTGGCGGTCTTGATTTTGCAAGCGCAGTTAAGATCTCAGGTTCTCGTTTCATCGTGATGAAAGGCAAATTTGCACGTCTACACCGCGCTATTGCTCAGTTCATGTTGGATCTTCACACTGATGAGCACGGCTACACAGAAATGTACGTGCCGTACCTAGTGAACCACGATAGCCTTTACGGTACTGGTCAACTACCTAAGTTTGGCGAAGACTTGTTCCATACAAGCCCGCTAACTGAGCAAGTCAGTGACGTACCTCTTAAGACTTTATCGCTTATCCCTACTGCTGAAGTGCCAGTAACGAACATGGTTCGTGACACGATTACTGATGAAGCTGAACTGCCACTTAAGATGACAGCTCACACACCATGTTTCCGTTCTGAAGCGGGTTCTTACGGTCGTGATACTCGTGGTCTTATCCGTATGCACCAATTCGACAAAGTTGAATTAGTACAGATCACTAAGCCAGAAGATTCAATGGCTGCACTTGAAGAGCTAACAGGTCATGCTGAGAAAGTACTTCAACTGTTAGAGCTTCCTTACCGTAAAGTGATTTTATGTACAGGTGACATGGGCTTTGGCGCAGCTAAAACGTACGATTTAGAAGTATGGGTTCCAGCACAAGAGACTTACCGTGAAATCTCTTCTTGTTCAAACATGTGGGATTTCCAAGCGCGTCGTATGCAAGCTCGTTTCCGCCGTAAAGGCGAGAAGAAACCTGAGCTGGTACACACACTAAACGGTTCTGGTCTTGCGGTTGGCCGTACAATGGTTGCTATCCTTGAGAACAACCAAGAAGCGGATGGCCGTATTGCTATCCCTAGCGTACTTCAGCCATACATGGGCGGCGTTACGCACATTGGTTAATTCGTCTGGTGACACAACAGTCAGATTGATAATAGAACCCAGCCAATAGGCTGGGTTTTTTATTTTCAGCCAAACAAAATAGTGATGTGAGACCGGCTGCAATTAAAGTTGTTAAAACTAAGGCTAAAATTATTGAAAGCAGCGCTTATCTCGTAATGCGCTATCAACTGCTTCAACAAGCTGGATGATATGTTCTGGCTCACTGATGAAGGGAGGCATCATATAGATGAGTTTGCCAAACGGACGAATCCAGACCCCTTGCTCAACAAAGTGAGCTTGGATGGTTTCTATATCGACGGGGTAGTGGGTTTCTACCACCCCAATAGCGCCTAGCCAGCGAACGTCCTTAACAAGCTCATACTTTGTCAGAGCGGGTAATAACTCAGAAAAGAGTCGTTCAATTTGTTGAGTCTGACGTTGCCAATCCCCCTGTTCTAGGATCGATAAGCTGGCTGCACTGACCGCGCAAGCTAAAGGGTTCCCCATAAAGGTTGGTCCGTGCATAAAACAACCCGCTTCGCCTCCACATACGGTGTCGGCAACTTCTTTACTAGCCAGTGTCGCTGAGAGTGTCATATAGCCGCCAGTTAACGCTTTTCCTACGCATAAGATGTCTGGTTGAACATGGGCATGTTCACAAGCGAATAGCTTGCCAGTACGGCCAAACCCAGTCGCAATTTCATCCAAGATCAGCAAGACGTTGAATTCATTGCACAGCAAGCGTACCTGCGTTAGGTATTCAGGGTGGTAGATGCGCATTCCACCTGCGCCTTGAACTATAGGCTCTAAGATCACGGCAGCGATCTCTTGATGATGCGCTGCGAGTTTTTCTCGAAAGCTATCGATGTCGCTTGAATCCCACTCATCCCAAAAGCCTGCTTTCGGTGAATCAGCAAAAATGTGTTCAGGTAGAAAACCCTTGTAGAGACTATGCATTGAGTTTTCAGGATCGGTCACTGACATCGCCGCGAAGGTATCACCGTGATAGCCATCTCTTAATGTTAGGAACTTTGAACGAGGTTTGCCTTTAGCATGCCAATACTGCAGCGCCATCTTTAGGCTCACTTCTACCGCGACCGAACCAGAATCGGCCAAAAATACATGCTCTAAATTACTCGGCGCTAGATTAAGGAGCTTCTTGCACAAATCAATAGCAGGTTGGTGGGTGATGCCACCAAACATAACGTGAGAAACCTTGTCGATTTGGCTGTGGGCCGCGGCATTTAATTGTGGATGATTGTAGCCATGTATGGTCGACCACCAAGATGACATGCCATCAATTATTCGTTTTCCGCCTTCGAGTTCTAGATAAACCCCCTCTGCTTGGGTAATGGGATAACAGGTCAGAGGTGATAATGTTGATGTGTAGGGATGCCAGATGTGCTGGCGGTCAAAGGCAAGATCCATAGTGCGTTCCATTTTATTTGGCGGTCAAGTATTGGTCACTTGTAAACTTTGCTTGTTATCAATGTGTTGACAGTCTATCGCTTGTCGGTAGACTAGCCAAGCATAAATACAAATTCTTGCAACAGAGATGTAACGTTAATAATAGGAAGGATCGACACGTGGAAGTTCGTCATGATTGGACAGTAGCTGAAGTTACTGCGTTGCTTAACAAGCCATTTATGGATTTGATGTTTGAAGCTCAAGTCGTTCACAGACACTATCAAGAGCATAACCACGTGCAGGTGAGTACGCTCTTGTCGATCAAGACGGGAGCTTGCCCCGAAGATTGTAAGTACTGCCCTCAAAGTGCCCATTACCGAACCGATGTCGACAAAGAGCGCTTGATGGAAGTTGAGCGTGTGTTGGACGCGGCGCAAAAAGCCAAGAATGCGGGGTCGACTCGCTTCTGCATGGGCGCGGCATGGAAAAACCCGAAACAACGCGATATGCCGTACCTGACAGATATGATCAAGGGTGTGAAAGAGATGGGTTTAGAAACTTGTATGACGTTGGGTATGTTAACGCCCGATCAAGCCGGCGAGTTAGCGGATGCAGGTTTGGATTACTACAACCACAACTTAGATACGTCTCCTGAGTTCTATGGCAGCATCATCACCACTCGTACTTACCAAGATCGTTTAGATACGTTATCTCACGTACGCGACGCCGGTATGAAGATCTGCTCTGGTGGCATTATCGGTATGGGTGAAAGCACCAACGACCGTGCAGGTCTACTAGTGGAATTGGCTAACCTTCCGGTTCATCCTGAGAGTGTGCCAATCAACATGTTGGTAAAAGTGAAAGGCACACCAATGGAAAACGTCGATGATGTTGAATCTTTCGACTTCATTAAGCTGATTGCGATTGCGCGGATCATGATGCCAATGTCAGCGGTTCGTCTATCCGCAGGTCGCGAGAATATGAACGAACAGATGCAGGCGATGTGTTTCATGGCGGGCGCGAACTCGATCTTCTATGGCTGCAAGCTATTGACGACGCCAAATCCAGATGAAGACACGGATATGCAGCTGTTTAAGAAGTTGGGTATCAACAGCCAACAAGTGGCTCAAAAGCCCGACGAAATTCAAGAAAACGAACTGTTAGATCAAGTGGTGGAGCGCGTTGCAGCTCGTCCAACCAAAGATGATATGTTCTACGATGCCACTGTTTAAATCTCGCATCAAAGATGCCCTTGCTGAGCGTCGTAAGCAGGGGTTAACTCGTCAACTTCAAGTACTTAATAAGAGTAATGGGCCTTTTCTTGCTCACGAAGGCGCTAACTTCATTAATTTTTCGAGCAATGATTACCTAGGATTAGCGAACGATCCTGAGTTGGTGAAAGTGTGGCAGGCAGGGCTTGCTCAGTATGGTGCGGGCAGTGCTGCATCACCGCTGGTCACCGGTTTTAGTTCCGCGCATCGAAATTTAGAGGCTCAGTTGTGTGAGTGGCTTGGCTTCGAACGTGCCATCCTCTTTAGCTCGGGATTCAGTGCTAACCAAGCCTTGTTGTTTTCTCTGATCGAGAAAGACGATTATCTATTGCAAGATAAGCTCAACCACGCCTCTTTGATTGAAGCCGGGATGCTTTCTCCTGCAACCATGAAACGCTTTAAGCACAATGACACGCAGAATCTAGAGTCGCTATTAAGCCGATCTCCACCATCGTTAGTCGTGACAGAAGGTGTGTTTAGCATGGATGGCGACCAAGCGCCTCTCAGCCAGATATCTAACCTAACTCATCAATACGACAGTTGGTTGGCGGTTGATGATGCCCACGGTATCGGCGTATTAGGTGATAAAGGGGCAGGGAGCTGCAGTGCTGCACAAATCTCCCCTGATATTTTGGTGGTGACCTTTGGTAAGGCATTTGGTCTGTCTGGAGCGGCGATTCTATGTTCAGCTGATGTAGGTGACTATTTAACTCAGTTTGCACGCCATCATGTCTATTCGACGGCGCTGCCGCCTGCGCAAGCGGTAGCTCTATCTCACGCTTGTCAGATGATTCAGACGCAAGAGTGGCGTCGAGAGAAGCTTATGGAATTAGGCGCGCTCTATGCTGAGCAGATGAGCCGCGTGAAAGGTTTCATTGATACTCAGACTCCGATTAAGCCGTTTGTGATTGGCGATGCTCAAGCTGCATTATCGATAGCGGAAGAATTAAAGCGTAACCAAGTTTGGGTCACTGCAATAAGACCACCAACCATTCCTACAGGAACAGCTCGTTTACGAATTACCTTAACGGCCAGCCACAGTCAGGAGCAAATTCTTCAGTTAACCCAATCGTTGCGCCAAGCAATCGAGCGAAATATCGAACCAGTCGTTAATGCAAATTTAGCATCAAATAGAGAGGCTCAGTAAATGTCACAACAAGCAGTAGTGCAAAATTACCCAGGCCAAGATAAGGGTGCAATTGCTGAAGCCTTTGGTAAAGCGGCAACCACTTATGATCAGCACGCTGAGTTTCAGCGTGATGTAGGCCATCGGTTATTGGGTAAATTACCCAGTGATCTTACCGGTTTTAAGGTGCTTGATTTAGGTTGTGGTACTGGATATTTTTCTGAGCAGTTGCTACAGCGTGGTGCTGATGTGGTATGCGCTGATTTATCGGTAGGAATGCTGGCAAAAGCTGAGCAGCGGTGTGGATCGTCGGTGACTTTGTATCAGGAAGCCGACGCCGAGCAGTTGCCTTTTGCCGATGCGAGCTTTGATATCGTTTTTTCAAGTCTAGCGTTGCAATGGTGTGACGATTTATCATTACCTTTGAGTGAAATGAAGCGTGTAACTTGTGATGGAGGACGAATAATTTTTTCAACTTTGCTTGATGGATCACTGTTTGAGTTGAAAAGTGCATGGTCAAAAATTGACACACATCAACACGTTAACCATTTTATTACAATCAATCAGGTAAAAATTGCGTTAGCGCAATCTAGCTGTAGCAGTCATCATCTAGACTTGCCCACCATCACCGTTTGGTACGACACTGCGTTTGAACTGATGCGCGATCTTAAAGGGATCGGTGCTAATCACGTGAGTGGTCGCTCACAAGGTTTAACAAGCCGTCGAATGTTACAGCTTGTTGAGCGGGAATATCGAGAGTTTAAAAACCATCAAGGTTTCTTACCAGCAACATATCAAGTTTGTTTAGGGGTTATTCAATTATGATTGATGCATTATTTATTGCAGGTACGGACACCGAAGTTGGAAAAACCGTGGTTTCAAAAGCGATTCTTCAAGCTTTGGCCGCACAAGATTTATCGACAATTGGTTATAAGCCAGTTGCTGCAGGGTGTGAGAAATACCCTGAAGGTTTACGTAATAGTGATGCGCTGCATCTTCAAGAAGCGGCGACGCAAGATATTGCTTACGAAGACGTAAACCCGTATGCATTATTGCTACCGTCATCGCCTCACATCGCTGCGAAGCATGACGGTGTGGTGATTGATGAAGCCGTATTATCTGCAAAGCTGGAAGAGCATAAGCAAAACTCTGACATCGTGTTAGTTGAAGGTGCTGGTGGTTGGCGTGTACCGGTTTCAGATGATGAACATCTGTCTAGCTGGGTTAAAAAAGAGCAGTTGCCAGTAGTACTTACAGTGGGTATTAAACTTGGTTGTTTGAGCCATGCTTTATTAACGGCAGAAGCGATTCGTGCTGATGGCCTAAACCTAGTCGGTTGGGTTGCAAACCGCATCAATCCAGGTACTGAGCACTACGCAGATATTATTGCGATGCTTGAAGATAAGCTAGGTGCGCCAAAGTTGGGGGAAATCCCATACGTACCGAGAGCGAAGTCGAAGAATATTGGTAAGTATATTGATGTTAAGCCGCTGCTTTCTCTTTAAGAATCTGTTCTCTTTATACATCAGTATCGTATACTGAATACGAAAAGGACTGCCAGTTGGCAGTCCTTTTGCTATGTTAAGCCTTTATTGACCGCAAGTTCATAAACAAGAATAACGTTATAAACAACAAGTCTTTGAGTTATCGCTTTGATATAAGTAAGCCGTGGATTAGTTTTCTTTGGTAAGTCCCATGAGCGCTTGCTGTGTTTCTGTGATTTCTGCCTTTGCCGTTTGTGGTGTTAGGGGCCCAACCTGCTTTTTCGCTTCTTCTTCAGTAATCCCTAGGTGACAGCACAGTAAATCGATAGCCATTTGAGTGTTAGTACCTTCAACCATGATCCTTTCCTTTTGTTTCATGAATTCGCTAATGTATTCCTCGACTATTTGCTACTCTAAACGGATCGTTAGTGGTAAACCATACGACTTAGGTCTAATAGGCGATGACAAATTGAATTTAGCCAGTAATCAAATGTTGCAATTTAATGCTTAACCTTGTTTTATTAATCTATGACTATATGTATAAGTAAGTAGAATTGTTCAAGGTTGGAATAAAGTGCGGTCTGCCTTGTCTATAATAATAAGTTTAATAAAAATAGCTTTCATGCGGAGATAAGTAATGAAGCGAGTAATGTTGTTCCTTGCAACCAACCTTGCGGTTGTATTGGTACTGAGTGTTGTTCTTAATATTGTATACGCAGTCACAGGTATGCAACCCGGTAGCCTCTCTGGGTTATTGGTGATGGCTGCGGTATTTGGCTTCGGCGGTTCATTCATTTCATTAATGATGTCAAAGAAAATGGCATTGGGTTCTGTCGGCGGTATGGTCATTGAAAGCCCACGCAACGAAACTGAACACTGGTTGATGGAGACGGTAAGCCGTCAAGCTCAACAAGTTGGTATCGGTATGCCGACGGTAGCGATTTATGATTCGCCAGACATCAACGCCTTTGCAACAGGTGCTAAGCGTGATGATTCTTTGGTTGCAGTATCTACAGGCCTGCTGCACAACATGACACGTGACGAAGCTGAAGCGGTATTAGCTCACGAAGTTAGCCACATCGCGAACGGTGATATGGTGACAATGACGTTAATGCAGGGTGTTGTAAACACGTTCGTTATCTTCCTATCTCGTTTCATTGCTAACATTGTTGCGTCGAATGATAACGAAGAAGAGGGCGGCAGCAACATGATGGTGTACTTCGGTGTATCTATGGTGCTGGAATTGGTATTTGGTTTCCTAGCTAGCTTCATTACCATGTGGTACAGCCGCCATCGTGAGTTTCATGCCGATGCAGGTGCTGCGCACTTGGTAGGTAAAGAGAAGATGATTGCAGCGTTAGAGCGTCTAAAGGTGAGCCATGAGCCACAACTGGAAGGCTCTATGATGGCGTTTGGTATCAATGGTAAGCGTTCTCTATCAGAGCTTCTAATGAGCCACCCACCACTAGATAAGCGTATTGCGTCTTTACGTAATATGTAATCTCAAATACAAGCTGCTGTTGTTAAGTGGCAATATGTATTCTAAAGGCTTCCTTCGGGAGGCCTTTTTTGTACTTCCTGCTTAAGAAAAGGAACGGGGGCTTGTTTAACCACGACTTACAATACTTGAACGGGGTAGGCTAGTTGGAAAAGTCAGGTTTGATTGACGGCTGTTGCTTTACTTATGGTACTACTGTTCGAGACATTTGTTTTACGCAACAAAAAGGCTTCCACATGGGAAGCCTTCTCATATTATTTTATTCGAATCTCGAATCTCGAATCTCGAATCTCGAATCTCGAATCTCGAATCTTACAGCTTGTCAGTTAGCTCGATTGCTTGACCGATGTAGTTCGCTGGTGTCATCTCTTTCAGGCGAACTTTCTCGTCTTCAGGGATTTCAAGCCCGTCGATGAATGCACGCATGCCTTCGCCATCTACACGCTTACCACGAGTTAGTTCTTTTAGCTTCTCGTATGGCTTCTCGATGCCGTAGCGACGCATTACTGTTTGTACTGGTTCAGCCAGTACTTCCCAGTTTTTGTCTAGCTCAGCAAGTAGCGCTTCACGGTTAACTTCTAGTTTGCTAATACCTTTCAGAGTTGAAGTGTATGCAATGATTGCGTAGCCAACACCAACACCGAGGTTACGAAGAACTGTAGAGTCAGTTAGGTCACGTTGCCAGCGAGAAACTGGAAGTTTTTGTGCAAGGTGGCTAAATACTGCGTTAGCTAGACCAAGGTTGCCTTCAGAGTTTTCGAAGTCAATTGGGTTAACTTTATGCGGCATGGTAGAAGAACCGATTTCGCCAGCAATAGTCTTCTGCTTGAAGTGACCAAGAGCGATGTAGCCCCAAACGTCACGGTCGAAGTCTAGAAGAATTGTGTTGAAACGAGCAACAGCGTCGAATAGCTCAGCGATGTAATCGTGAGGTTCGATTTGAGTTGTGTACGGGTTCCAAGTTACGCCAAGAGATTCAGTGATGAATTCTTCGCTGAATTGGTGCCATTCAACTTCTGGGTATGCAGAAAGGTGAGCGTTGTAGTTGCCTACAGCACCGTTGATTTTCGCTAGGATCTCAACGCTTTCGATTTGCTTGAATTGACGTTCCATACGGTACGCAACGTTAGCCATCTCTTTACCCATAGTCGAAGGAGAAGCTGGCTGGCCGTGTGTACGAGAAAGAAGAGGAATGTCACGGTACTCGTTCGCAAGCGCTTTGATAGCATTGATAACATTACGAATTTCTGGAAGAATCACGGTGTCACGAGCTTCTTTAAGCATCAGCGCGTGAGATGTGTTGTTGATGTCTTCAGACGTACAGGCAAAGTGAATGAATTCGTTCACTGCGTGAAGCTCGGGAACGCCAGCAACTTTCTCTTTCAAGAAGTATTCAACCGCTTTAACGTCGTGGTTCGTCGTGCGCTCGATCTCTTTGATACGCAGAGCATCTTCTTCGCTGAAGTTAGCGGCTAGTTCATCAAGAAACTGGTTAGCTTCTGCACTGAACGCTGGTACTTCTTTGATTGCATCAGTTGCTGCAAGCTTTTGTAACCAACGAATTTCAACGATAGAGCGGTACTTTAGTAGGCCAAACTCACTAAAGATGCTGCGTAATGCAATAGTCTTACTTCCGTAACGGCCGTCTACTGGTGAAACAGCAGTCAATGCTGACAGTTCCATGGTGTTCTCCTAAATTGAGTTTTCTAAATTTTGAGAGGTTTATACCAGTAACAATCTCAATTGTCACGCACATTGCGCAATCGTTTGCGTGAGACTTGTCTTGATACAAAAAACAAGCTCGCGACGAGGCGCGAGCTAATAAATTACATTCGAGCTAATAGGATTTTAGCCTGCTCGACCATCTTCTTACGACCGAAGATTAGATGGCGGCGTTTGCCACCCACCTGTCGCCATAATACCGCACTTCTAATCCCGGATAGAAGGAGCGCACGAACCTTATGCTGACTCGATGTTTGTTGAAGTATCGATGGCGTCCCGGAAACCTGAATGCGAGGGCCAATAGGGCTGACTACATCAAGGTAGATACTCGCTAGGTTACTGATCATCTGGTCATCAAACAGGTCAAAATGTTCAGCTTGGCGCTCTGCGGTTTGAATGCGATCACCAAGTTGTGACATTGAATCGTTACGAGAAGCCAGCTTACGCTCAAGTGCCATTAAGCTGATGATGTAGCGGGTAATATCGCTACCCGCCGGAGTACTATCGATACCTTTTACTACGCACTCAAGGCCAAGCTTTAGGTTTGCTTCACGTCCAAATACACCCACAGTATTCGCTGGGTTAGTGCTTAGAATGGCATTGAGTGAAGCTTCGAAGGCATCTTTATCACAATAGCCGTCTTTCGCTACTTGTTGAACCAAAATCACAGCTTGGCAAATTCCGGCGAAAGCAATAGTACGGTCATAAAGTGTATTAGCCACGTAGTAACTCCTTGTTGTCTTCTATTGTTTGTCGTTCGTTTGATGAGGTTAGATGCGTTTTTCGATGATACCGCCACCAAGGCATACGTCGTCTTGGTAGAACACCGCTGATTGACCTGGGGTCACAGCAATCTGTGGTTCATCAAAAATAACCTTAATGTTCTCATCATCAATTGGGATGATTGTACAAGGAATATCAGTCTGACGGTAACGTGTTTTTACCGTGCATGTCATAACTTCAGTAATTGGTGTGCGATTTACCCAATGAAGTTGAGATGCGATCAAACCTTCTGATTTTAGAAGAGGGTGGTCTTTACCTTGTACTGCGATAAGTACATTACGTTTAAGGTCTTTTTCACCAACAAACCACGGTTCTTCATTACCGCCGCCACCTTTGGTACCGCCGATATGCAGACCTTTACGTTGACCTAATGTGTGGTACATCAAGCCTTGGTGCTGACCAATCACTTGGCCTTCCGGTGTTTCGATGTTACCCGGTTGTGCTGGTAGGTATTTACCTAGGAATTCAGTGAACTTGCGCTCGCCAATAAAGCAGATACCGGTTGAATCTTTCTTCTTCGCAGTGATCAAGTCTTGCTCTTCAGCAATACGTCGCACTTCTGGCTTCTCTAATTCACCGACAGGGAATAGGCTGCGTGCCACTTGATCTGAGCTTAGTGTGTATAGGAAGTAGCTTTGGTCTTTGTTGTTGTCTAGACCGCGCAGCATTTCTGGTTTTACACCAGCTTCAATCTCTTCTTGAGTCGGGAAAGTGCGGCGAACGTAGTGACCCATCGCAATGTAGTCTGCGTCTAGCACTTCATCCGCAAACTCTAAGAATGCTTTGAATTTGATCTCTTTGTTACAAAGAATATCTGGGTTAGGCGTGCGGCCCGCTTTGTATTCTGCAAGAAAGTATTCGAATACGTTATCCCAGTATTCTGCAGCAAAGTTGATTGTGTGCAGGTGGATACCTAGTTTGTCACATACCGCTTGAGCATCAGCAAGATCTTCAGCTGCCGTGCAGTATTCTTCGTTATCGTCTTCTTCCCAGTTTTTCATGAAAAGGCCTTCTACCTGATAGCCTTGTTGCTGAAGAAGATACGCCGATACTGACGAATCTACACCGCCGGACATACCGACAATTACTTTCTTTTCACTGTTTCCAGAGCTGATATCTGACATGTCTAAACACCGTTACTATTACTTGGTCGCAGATTCTAACAGAAACAGAAACGCCGTGACAGATCCGAGACCGGAATCACAGTTTCAATTGCACAAATACTGCACTGGCTTTGTTAGAGAATCGCATGAGAGCGAGGTGAGTCGCTAGGATGTCAGAAGTATATGTGGCATAGTCGCTCGAAATCCAAGACCTGAGATAAAAAAATGTCTGAACAAAATGAATTTATGCAAGAACAAGAGCTGATTGAGATCATTGAGAACCAACTTGAAGATGGCGAACCAGTGAAAGTAAAAGAGACGCTGATGCGTTTAATGATGACAGGAACCTCACGTGAAGACGCCATCGCAGCAATGGCCTGTGCGCTGGCTATTGAAGTATTTGATGTCATGAAGAACGGTGCAGAATTCAATCAAAAACGCTATGAAGAACATCTAAAAATGCTTCCAGACTTGAGCTTTATGGAAGGCGAATAAAAAAACAGATCGGCAAACGTTTGCTATAGTTTGAGTGATTGCCGCGCTAAATATAGCGCGGTAGTATTCGCCACCTATTTCCCCTTGACTTAGACGCTAGCCCTATGAAATTTCCTGGACAACGTAAATCAAAGCACTATTTTCCGGTTCACGCTCGTGATCCTTTAGTGAGCCAAGCACAAATCAGTAAAAAAATGTCACGCACCCATATTATCGGTATTGACCAAACCCTGGTGGATATTGAAGCGAAAGTGACTTCTGAACTTATTGAGAAGTATGGGCTAAGTAAGGGGCATTCTCTGGTTATTGGTGACGAGGTCGCTGAGTCTCTATATCAAGAATTAAAATCACAGTGCCTGATCACCAATGAATATGCTGGTGGCACAATTGGTAATACATTACACAACTATTCAGTGCTGGCGGACGATCGTTCAACACTGTTAGGTGTCATGAGCCAAGATATTAAGATCGGCAGTTATGGTTACCGCTATTTATGTAATACATCCAGCAGAATGGACTTGAACCATTTACAAGGGGTAGGTGGCGCTATTGGTCGTTGCTTTGCATTAATCACTGAAGATGGGGAACGTACTTTCGCTATCAACGAAGGAGAAATGAACCAGCTACAGCCTGATAGTATCCCTGAAGACATTTTTAAAAGTGCGTCTGCTTTAGTGTTAACGGCTTATTTAGTTCGTTGTAAGCCCGGTGACCCAATGCCCGCAGCCACGATGAAAGCGATCGAATACGCAAAGAAATACGATGTGCCTGTTGTTCTAACGTTAGGTACTAAGTTTGTGATTCAAGACGATCCCGAGTTCTGGATAGATTTTCTTGAGCAACACGTTACTGTGGTGGCCATGAATGAAGATGAGGCTGAAGCTTTAACAGGGGAAAGCGATCCGCTTGCTGCGTCAGACAAAACATTGGCGTGGGTAGACTTAGTGTTATGTACCGCTGGGCCGGTAGGGCTTTTTATGGCGGGTTACACTGAAGACGCAATGAAACGTGAAACGTCATTGCCTTTACTTCCAGGCTCAATTGCTGAGTTTAATCGTTTTGAATTTAGCCGACCTGCACATAAAGACCTGTGTGAAAATCCAACCAAAGTGTATTCACATATTGCGCCATATATGGGTGGTCCAGAAAAGATCAAAAATACCAATGGTGCAGGTGATGCCGCGTTATCGGCTTTATTACATGATATGGCTGCGAATAAATACCATAAAGAAAATGTGCCAAATTCAAGTAAGCACCAACACTCGTTCTTGACGTACTCTTCTTTCTCACAAGTTTGTAAATATTCTAACCGCGCAAGTTACGAAGTGTTAGTTCAGCATTCGCCGCGTTTGTCTCGAGGTCTTCCTGAAAGAGAAGATAGTTTAGAAGAGGCATACTGGGAAAGGTAAGCCACTTTACTTATCAAATACATTTCTCTATTGAACAAATATCACACCCGATCAGTAAATAGCAAAAAGGCTCCGAAAGGAGCCTTTTCTTTAATATATTTAAGCCGTAAATAAAATATAGGACAACTTAAGTATTCGATTTATTGCTTAGCGTATCGTTAGATTATTCACTAAACAATAATGATATTTAGATAGCGAAATCTTCCAGAGATTTACCTGCATCTAATTGTGCTTGGATAGCTGAAGGTGTACGACCTTGACCTGTCCAAGTTTTCTCGTCGCCGTTTGTATCTACGTATTTGTATTTCGCTGGGCGAGGAGCGCGTTTCGGTTTCGCTGCCTTTGATTTTGCTTCACCAGAAAGTGCAGCAATAAGATCTGCCACATCAATTCCGTCTTTCGCGATTTGTTCTGCAATTGCAGATAGCTTAGCTTCTTGCTCAGCTTTAGCTGCACGTTCTTCTGCTTCAGACTCTTGACGCTCTTGTACTACAATCGTTAGCTTCTCTAATGCTTCTTCAAGTTGCTCAAGAGTTAATTCACGTGAGAATGCGCGAAGGCTGCGGATATTTAATAAAGTTTTTGTTAATTCAGACATGATATTTTCCATCAAGGTAAACTAAATAATCTTCCTAATAATAAACAGAGCCTAGGAATAAAACAAATGGTATTTGTTGTTACTTTTATTTAAATATAAAAATGAGATGAATACTTGAAAAGGAAATGCTTCTTTTAGCCTGCTATTTTTTATAGTGATTCGTTAGGCTTAACGTAATTGATATGTGACAAGTGGAGTAATTGGCAAATGTTGACTATTCTCTTAATGGTTTTCTTAGGAATGAAAACTGTGTTTTTTGGAATTTTATGTTGCATTACCTTTCTCGATAAGTACAATTGCGACTACCTGATGCGATAGGCTGGTTAATTCGTTGTTAAACTTTGGTTTAAGTGGTTAATCATGTTATCGCACGTAGAGGTGCAATTATAAAAAGTAGTTTTCGTTGGGGTGATGCCAATGAGCGAGAATGAAAGGTGTGATTGCCGAAGTAAATTGTATATCTAAGCAATTTGCTGGGGTTGTATTCAATAGGTACAACACTGCCATAGTCTTAATTTTAAACTATGGAGCGCTACTGTAGGGTTGGGTGAAGTGTTCACTTCCCTTTCGCTTAGTTCAACATGAACTTGATAAGCCTTATCAAGTTTGTCTGCAGTAGATCTCTAGCCAAATAAAAAACTGGTTTTTGAAGATCATGAATTTAATAGATTTTGCAACATCGCCTTTATCTCTGCTTCCTCCTTTGGTGGCTTTAACCCTTGCTATTTTGACCCGCCGTGTATTGGTTTCTTTGGGCCTTGGTATCGTTATGGGCGCTTTTTTACTTGCTGATTTTTCAGTAGGTAATGCAGCGAGTTACGTGTTTGCTCAAGCATCTGGTGTTTTCATCGAAGATGGTGGAATTAACACTTGGAATATGAGCATTATTGCATTCCTTATTATTCTTGGAATGACAACAGCACTGTTAACCTTGTCAGGTGGTACACGTGCGTTCGCTGAATGGGCTCAGTCTCGAGTGAAGAGTAAACGTGGTTCTAAACTGCTTGCTGCTTTTCTTGGGGTATTCATCTTTGTGGATGATTACTTCAACAGCTTGGCAGTAGGTGCGATCTCTCGCCCGGTAACAGACCGCTTCTACGTATCTCGTGCCAAGCTTGCCTACATCCTAGACTCTACTGCTGCACCTATGTGTGTGATCATGCCAGCATCGAGCTGGGGTGCTTACATCATTACCATCGTTGGTGGCATCTTGGTGAGCCATGGTGTGACAGAGTATTCAGCTCTGGGTGCGTACGTTCGTCTTATCCCTATGAACTTCTATGCAGTATTTGCATTGCTTATGGTATTTGCTGTTGCGTGGTTCAGCCTAGACGTAGGTAAAATGCGTGAGCATGAGATAGAAGCTTCTCAGGGCCGTGGCTTTGAAGGCGACAACGATCAAAAGCAAGCCCACGATCTAAACGAAGAGCTAGACATCGAAGAGAGCGAAAACGGTTCAGTTTCTGATCTTGTTATGCCAATCGTATCGCTAATTGTAGCGACAGTGGCTGCAATGCTTTACACAGGTGGCCAAGCGCTGGCTGCTGATGGTCAAGCATTCAACCTTCTAGGCGCCTTCGAAAACACGGATGTAGGTAAGTCTCTTGTTTACGGTGGTGTTATCGGTTTACTAGTAGCACTAGCGACAGTATTCAAGCAAAAGCTATCTATGGCTGATATCGTAAGAACAATGTGGATCGGTGCAAGCTCTATGTTTGGTGCGATTCTGATTCTTGTGTTTGCATGGACTATCGGTTCTGTAATCGGCGACATGAAAACGGGTTCTTACCTATCGTCTCTAGTAACAGGCAGCATTGATTACCACTGGCTACCGGTTATGTTGTTCCTTCTAGCGGGCGTTATGGCGTTCTCGACAGGTACATCTTGGGGTACGTTCGGCATCATGCTACCAATCGCGGGTGACATGGCTGCAGCATCGGACATTGCATTAATTCTTCCAATGCTAAGTGCGGTTCTAGCGGGTGCAGTATTTGGTGACCACTGTTCTCCAATCTCTGATACGACGATTCTGTCTTCTACTGGTGCTCGTTGTAACCACATTGACCACGTAGCGACTCAGCTGCCGTATGCGCTGTCTGTGGCATTTGTTTCGTGTGTTGGTTTCATCACATTAGGTATGACATCATCAACGGGTATTGCCTTTGGCGCTGCATCTGTCACTTTTGTAGCAGTATGTTTTGCATTGGCGTATTTCTCACGTTGTAAGATGGCGACGTGCAAAAGCTAATCATCACTTGATTGAATATTGAAAAGGGAGGCGTTTGCCTCCCTTTTTTGTGCGCGTTAATTAAATTTTAAATTTCGTGAAAAAAGTTCGAATAAATGGTTGAAAAAGAATGTGAGCTTAGTTAGTGTGGAGTCAAGACAGCAAACAACTTAAGAGCTGATATATATGCGTAAATTAGTCATGAAAATTCATCACCATCATCACCCTATCTAATCTTTCGGGGAGATTTACGCATACCCGGGAGCAAGATTCTCCCGGAGGTTAAGTCAAAGAATTTAGATTTAAACCCTCGGGATGACAAAGTCTTCCGAGGGTTTTTTAGTTTTATTGCTTTTAAATAATTAATAAATTCAAATACTTGCACAGGGATACAGCAATGCAGACACAACGCCTAAGAATCGCAATTCAAAAGAAAGGTCGCTTAAGTAAAGAGTGCCAAGATCTACTAAAAAAATGCGGTGTAAAATTTAACATCATGGGTGAGCGCTTAGTTGTTCATTCACAGAATATGCCGATTGATTTGTTACTCGTTCGTGACGATGATATCCCCGGCCTTATCATGGACGGTGTGGTTGACTTAGGCTTCATCGGTGAAAACGAACTAGAAGAAGTTCGTCTAGACCGAGTTGCTCTCAACGAACCGTCAGAGTTTAAGGCACTGCGCCGTTTAGACTTCGGTGGTTGTCGTCTTTCTATCGCTATCAACAAAGATGAAGAATACTCTGGCCCACAAGATCTTGCGGGTAAACGTATCGCGACCACCTACCCACAACTGCTTAAAGCCTATATGGATCAGCAGGGTGTTGAATTTAGCACTTGTATGTTAACCGGTTCGGTTGAAGTTGCTCCGCGTGCAGGCCTTGCTGATGCTATCGCTGATTTAGTGTCGACAGGTGCTACGCTAGAAGCTAACGGCCTAAAAGAAGCTGAAGTTATCTTCCAATCAAAAGCAACCCTGATCCAACGTGAAGGTGAATTCGATGCAGACAAAACCGCACTGATTGAAAAACTCCTGACTCGTATGCAGGGTGTTCAACAAGCGAAAGAGTCGAAGTACATCATGCTGCACGCACCGGTATCACAGCTTGAGTACATTAAAGCACTATTGCCTGGTGCTGAAGATCCAACCGTCCTTCCTCTATCAACAGACAAAGACAAAGTCGCTGTTCACCTCGTTAGTACTGAGAACCTGTTCTGGGAAACGATGGAGCAGCTGAAAGAGTTGGGTGCAAGCTCGATTCTAGTATTACCAATCGAAAAAATGATGGGGTAGTGCCGATGAGAACCGTTGTTTGGCAATCTTTAAGTGAATCTCAGCAAGACTCGGTATTAGAGCGTCCAGCTATTACTGAAGGTGCAAACATCACAGCAATTGTTTCTGATGTTATTGCAAAAGTACGAAATCAAGGCGATGCAGCACTCAAAGAGCTGACTGAAAAATTTGACCGTGTGACTCCAAAGTCGATTCGAGTGAACTCGGCTGATATTGAAGACGCGTGTGATCGTTTAACGCCACAAATGAAGCAAGCGTTAGAGCAAGCTTATAGCAATATAGCTAAGTTCCATGAAGCTCAGAAACCGCAACCGATTAAGGTTGAGACACAGCCTGGTGTTATGTGTGAACAGGTTACACGCGCGATTAATACTGTTGGTCTTTATATTCCAGGTGGCAGCGCTCCGCTGCCTTCAACGGTTCTTATGTTAGGTGTGCCTGCTCAAATCGCAGGTTGCCGCAAGGTTGTACTTTGTTCGCCTCCGCCGATTGCTGATGAAATCCTATATGTCGCTAAGCTGTGTAACATCGATGAAGTTTACAACGTTGGTGGCGGTCAAGCGGTTGCAGCAATGGCTTATGGTACCGAGAGTGTGGCCAAAGTTGATAAAATCTTTGGCCCAGGTAATGCGTTTGTCACTGAAGCGAAGCGTCAAGTTAGCAATGACTTCCGTGGTGCCGCGATTGATATGCCTGCTGGCCCATCGGAAGTGTTGGTGATTGCAGATGAAACCGCTGATGCCGATTTCATTGCGGCCGATTTACTGAGTCAAGCGGAGCACGGTCCAGATTCTCAAGTGGTGCTAGTAACGCCATCGCCAGTGGTTGCTGATCAAGTAACAGAAGCGGTTCAAAAGCAACTGAAAGAGCTGTCTCGAGCTGACATCGCTCAGCAAGCCTTAGCATCAAGCTTAATCATCATTGCTGACTCGATCACTCAAGCTATTGCGATTTCCAACTTCTATGGCCCGGAACACTTGATTGTTCAAACCAAGAATCCGCGTGAACTGCTGCCATTACTTGATAATGCAGGCTCTATTTTCCTTGGTGACTGGTCTCCAGAATCGGCCGGGGACTACGCATCGGGTACCAACCATGTATTACCGACTTACGGCTATACCAAGACGTATTCAAGCCTAGGTTTGGCGGATTTCTCTAAGCGTATGACGGTACAAGAGTTGACGGCTGATGGCTTAAAAGGCCTAGCACCAACGGTAGTAACTATGGCGGAAGCCGAGGGATTGGACGCACACAAACGTGCTGTTACCATCCGAGTTGAAAAGTTAAACCAAGCAAAATAAGGAATGGGCATGGAAAAGTTAGCAAGAAAACAAGTTCAGGCGCTTACTCCTTATTTGTCTGCACGACGCATTGGTGGCAGTGGAGACGTATGGCTCAATGCCAACGAATCTCCGTTTGATAACGAGTACAATCTAAATTTGTCTCGCCTTAACCGCTACAGTGAGTGTCAGCCTAAAGAGTTGATTGATGCTTACGCTCAATACGCAGGCGTGAAGTCAGAGCAAACCCTGACCACGCGCGGTGCTGATGAAGGCATTGAGCTGCTGATCCGTGCTTTCTGTGAGCCAAACCAAGACGCTATTCTTTATTGCCCACCGACTTACGGTATGTACGCGATCAGTGCCGAAACGATTGGTGTTGAGCGCAAGGTTGTGCCTCTAACCACTGAGTGGCAACTGGATCTTCCTGCGATTGAAGCGCAACTAGACAACGTGAAAGTGGTGTTTGTTTGCAGCCCAAATAACCCGACTGGTAATTTGGTCAATCGGAAAGATATCATCAAGTTGCTTGAAATGACTCAAGACAAAGCGATTGTGGTGATGGATGAAGCGTATATCGATTTCTGCCCTGAAGCATCAACCGTTGATTTGCTTGAACAATACCCGAATCTAGCGATTCTTCGTACCTTGTCCAAAGCTTTTGCATTAGCCGGTTTACGCTGTGGCTTTACGCTAGCGAACCAAGAGCTGATTGATGTTCTATTAAAAGTGATTGCACCATACCCAGTGCCAATCCCTGTTGCTGATATCGCCGTTCAAGCACTTTCAGAACAAGGCCTTGCCAGAGCTAAATTCCAGGTTCTCGATTTGAATGCCAATCGAGCATATTTACAAGCAGGCTTATTGAGCATACCTCAAATAACGGTATTTGATGGTTGGGGTAACTACTTATTGGTTAAATTCCCTAACGGCGACGAATTATTCAAAGCGGCATGGGACACAGGCATTATATTGCGTAATTCGCCTATTGAAGATTGTGTTCGTATTAGTGTTGGTAATCGTGAAGAGTGCGAAAAGACACTTGGATTCATTCGTAACTTTTATCAGTAACGAAAGGCTCACCAGAAACGATATTTGCCCGCCTTATTTTGATTCATTCTCAGGCTGACAAATTAATAAAATATTTGGGTTAGCGTTTGATTTTTAGCTAGACCACCAGATTTAAGATTAAAAGGAAGTTCAAGTGAGTAAACAACAGAAAATACTTTTTATAGACCGTGACGGCACTTTAATTGTTGAGCCGCCAGTCGACTTTCAAGTAGACCGTTTAGACAAACTAAAATTCGAACCTTTAGTGATTCCTAGCCTGCTTGCACTGCAAGATGCTGGCTACCGATTAGTGATGGTCACTAACCAAGATGGTTTAGGCACCGATAGCTACCCACAAGTAGATTTCGATGCACCACACAATATGATGATGGAATTCTTCGAATCTCAAGGCGTTAAGTTTGATGACGTACTGATTTGCCCTCACTTTGACGAAGACAACTGCTCTTGCCGTAAGCCTAAACTGGGTATGGTTAAAGAGTACCTACAGGGCGGTAAGGTCGATTTCCAACACTCTGTTGTCATTGGCGACCGAATGACGGATCTGCAACTTGCTGAGAACATGGCAATCCGCGGTATTCAATATGGTCCGGATGCAGAAACTGAAGGCACACTGAACTGGCCACAGATAGTTAAAGATCTGACGGTTAATGCGCGCGTTGCTGAAGTGGTTCGTACGACTAAAGAAACGGATATCAAGGTTGCGGTAAACCTTGATGAAACCGGTGGTAATAAGATCGATACCGGCATGGGCTTTTTCGACCACATGCTTGATCAAATTGCGACGCACGGTGGTTTCCAAATGAACCTGACTGTGAAAGGCGATCTGCACATTGACGACCACCACACAGTTGAGGACACAGCACTTGCGTTAGGCCAAGCTCTGAAAGATGCGCTAGGTGACAAACGTGGTATTGGACGCTTTGGGTTCAGTTTACCAATGGATGAGTGTTTGGCTCAGTGTGCGCTAGACCTTTCTGGTCGCCCATACCTAAAGTTCGATGCTAAATTCAGCCGTGAGCAAGTGGGTGATCTTTCAACGGAAATGGTGGTTCACTTCTTCCGCTCTTTAACCGATACATTGGCTTGTACGCTACACCTTTCTTCTGACGGTAATAATGATCACCACATCATTGAGAGCCTGTTCAAAGCGTTTGGTCGTACTCTTCGCCAAGCAATCAAGGTTGAAGGTAATGAGTTACCAAGCAGCAAAGGCGTTCTGTAAAGCTAGCGTTAGCAAGGAAAAAACAATGAAAGATCAAAAAGTCGTCATTATTGATACTGGGTGTGCTAACGTCTCTTCGGTGAAATTTGCCATTGAACGTTTGGGTTACGCAGTTGAGATTTCAAAAGAACCAGAAGTGGTCCTTGCCGCCGACAAGCTTTTCCTGCCCGGTGTAGGTACAGCAAGTGAGGCAATGAAGAACCTGCAAGAGCGTGACCTTGTATCTCTTGTGAGGCAAGTAGAGAAGCCTCTGCTGGGTATCTGTTTAGGTATGCAATTGTTAGGCAAACTGTCTCAAGAGAAAGGCCAAAAGGCTGACGAGTTAGTTGAATGTCTAGGTTTGTGTGATGGTGAAGTTCGTTTACTTGAAACGGACGACTTACCATTACCACACATGGGTTGGAACACCGTCACGGCAACACCTAATCACCCTCTATTTAAAGATATTGAAGAGGGCGAGTACTTCTACTTTGTTCATAGTTTCGCAATGCCAGTGGGCGACTACACAATCGCACAATGTGATTACGGTAATCCGTTCACCGCCGCAGTGCAAAGTGGTAACTATTATGGTGTTCAGTTCCACCCAGAGCGCTCGTCGAAAGCTGGCTCTAAGCTGATTCAGAACTTCTTGGAATTGTAATAAGGATTAGGCAGCGGTTAACGTTGCCATATAAGGAATGTAAATGATTATTCCCGCGTTAGATTTAATTGAAGGCCAAGTTGTTCGCTTATTTCAAGGGGACTACGGGCAAGTAACAGAATACAAAGTCGATCCAGCAGAGCAGTTTAATCTGTATCACCAAGCTGGCGCTGGTTGGCTACACCTTGTTGACTTAACGGGTGCAAAAGACACAACGGCTCGTCAGTTAGGCTTGATTGCTAAGCTACTTGCTAGCACACCTGCGAACATCCAAATTGGTGGTGGCGTACGTAACGAACAAGATGTCGTTGGTCTACTAGAAGCGGGTGCACAGCGCGTTGTGGTTGGTTCTACAGCGGTTAAGCAACCTGAGTTGGTGAAAGGTTGGATGGAGAAGTACGGCGCGGAAAAAATTGTGCTGGCTCTGGACATCAACATTGACGAAAGCGGCACACGCAAAGTGGCGATTTCAGGTTGGCAAGAAGATTCAGGCGTGACCATTGAAGCGCTCATTGAAGACTACCTCACGGTGGGTCTTAAACACGTTCTGTGTACCGATATTTCACGTGATGGCACGCTAGAAGGGTCAAACGTAGAACTCTATGTTGATCTTTGTAAGCAGTACCCACAAGTGCAATTCCAATCGTCTGGCGGCATTGGTAGTCTTGCTGATATCGAAGCGCTTAAAGGTAGCGGTGTTGCTGGTGTGATAGTGGGTCGTGCGCTACTTGATGGCAAGTTTACCGCAGAGGAGGCATTTGCATGTTGGCAAAGCGAATAATCCCTTGCTTGGATGTCCGTGATGGACAAGTTGTTAAGGGCGTTCAGTTCCGCAATCACGAAATTATTGGCGACATCGTTCCGCTAGCACAGCGCTATGCAGAAGAGGGCGCTGATGAATTAGTTTTCTACGATATCACCGCATCGAGTGATGGTCGTGTGGTGGATAAGAGCTGGGTGAAGCGCGTAGCAGAAGTGATCGATATTCCGTTCTGCGTGGCTGGTGGTATTAAATCAGCAGAAGATGCAGCGCGAATTCTTGAATTTGGTGCAGATAAAGTCTCGATCAACTCGCCTGCATTAGCAGATCCGCAGTTGATCACTGATCTTGCTGATAAATTCGGCGTGCAGTGTATTGTGGTGGGTATCGACTCATACTTCGATAAAGAAACTGGTAAGTATCAGGTTTACCAATTCACAGGCGATGAAGCACGTACGAAAGCCACCAAGTGGGAAACCAAAGATTGGGTGCAGGAAGTGCAGAAGCGTGGTGCTGGTGAGATCGTGTTGAACATGATGAACCAAGATGGCGTTCGTAACGGCTATGACATCGATCAGTTAAACATGGTTCGTGAAGTGTGTAATGTGCCATTAATTGCATCTGGTGGTGCAGGCGCAATGGAACACTTTGCTGAAGCCTACAAGAAGACTAACGTGGACGGAGCACTTGCGGCTTCGGTATTCCACAAGCAAGTCATCAATATTGGTGAACTTAAACAATATTTAAAACAACAAGATGTAGAGGTGCGACTGTGAGTTTAGAACCTGTAAGCTTATCAAAAACAGAAGTAGGCGCATTATCAGAGCGTATTGATTGGGAGAAAGTAGGTGGCTTAGTGCCAGCGATTGTTCAAGATTATCAATCGAGCCAAGTATTGATGATGGGTTACATGAACCCAGCAGCACTTGAGAAAACAGGTGAAACTGGTCAAGTGACGTTTTTCTCTCGTACTAAAGAGCGTCTTTGGACCAAAGGTGAAACATCGGGTAATGTATTACAACTGCAAAACATTTCCTTGGATTGTGACAACGACACCTTGTTGGTTAAGGTCAATCCCATTGGCCCAACGTGCCACACAGGGACGACAACGTGTTGGGATGGAGACAAGCAAGAAGAAACACAGATGGTGTGGCTTCATCAACTTGAGCAGCTACTGGCTGCCCGCAAGGACGCAGACCCTGAGTCTTCTTATACTGCCAGTTTATATGCCCGTGGCACCAAGCGTATTTCGCAAAAAGTGGGTGAAGAAGGCGTTGAAGTCGCGCTTGCGGCGACGTCGGGCGATAAGGCGGAATTAGTGTGTGAATCTGCGGATTTGATTTACCACTTGATGGTTCTTCTTCAAGATCAAGGCTTATCGATGAACGATGTGGTCAACAAATTGAAAGAGCGTCATAAGTAAACTCTGTTTAGATTAATCGAACCAAGTAACAGATAGATAAAAGCCCTGTAAACAACCATGTTTACGGGGCTTTTAGTTTTAAGAGCCTCAGAGCTTTAAAGCTTCAAGATTTCTAAGTCCCTGTGGTACTATTCAACCTCTCAATCTTTGTCATTTCGAGGAGACTAAGCGACATCAGGAATATCTTCTCTTAACCTGACTTCCTCGTCGTGCGATTTATCCGCAGCATTTCTTGTACTTCTTACCGCTACCACAAATACATGGGTCGTTGCGGCCGATCTTGAAGCTCTTAACGGTTTGGTTTAGGCGAGGATCTATCTCTGGCTCTGTTAGCTCTTCATGTTCGTTTTCTTGCTCTGGGAACTCACCGTCGATATAGAACCACAGGCCGTTTTCACGAACAAAGCGTGAGCGCTCCTGCATGCAGTATTGCGCGCCGTCTTCATTGAAGTAAGCTTTAAATTCAACAAAGCCTTCGTCTTGGTGCGAACCTACCGTAGTATTGATGACTTCCAAGCCTGCCCAATCACAGTCGATGGATTCGGTAATGCCTTGTTTTTGTGCTTGGGCATTACAGTTGGGGTGGTAAGTCGCAACAACATAGTCAACTAGACCAAGCACATGTGCGGTATATCGAGAACGCATTAACTGCTCAGGGGTCGTAACGGTATGGTGATCAAGGTGCGCTGGCTCGCAGCAATGTTGGTAAGTATTAGCGCTACCGCAAGGGCATAAAGACATAGTCAGATCCTGTAAAAATGACCTCTATTAAGAGGCCATAAATGAATGCGTAGAAGTCTATCAAGAAACGTTCGCTTACCAAAGTCGAGTTTCGACTGGCTCATATTTACGGAGCGTACTCGTTCTGTGAAACGGACTATTTTAACGAGGGGGATAACAAATCTTGCGCCCAAGTAGTGGCTTCGTCGTAGGTTTTACCGAGTTGATCTTCACTTAGCTTGAGCAGTTTACAAATGCGTGTTGCTTCCTCCCATCGAGCTTGCTCATAAGCAATCACCATCGCTAAAACGGCACCCAAAATTCCTTTTCTTTGGATTAAAGCTTGTTTGATCTCTTCATCGATAGGCACCGAGTCGAGCACTTGATTTAACGGTTGGTCAAACAGTGAATCAAGCAGAGAGAACATGCCCATCAAAAATGCTTGACCTGGTTCTATTCTGACGTTCATTTTCTCGATAAGCAGCTCACATTGACGCGCTCTCAGAATCGCCAGCCCGTATAGAGAGTCGGGTTTATCTTCTTTCGCTGAAGCAATTGCGACGAGGGAGATAAATTTACGCAGTTTCTGCTCCCCAAGGTAAATCAGTGCTTGGCGGAATGAACGGATGGTTGTCGCAGAACCGCCTGCTGAGTTCACATAGGTCAGCAACTTGTACGACAGTGTGACATCAAGTGTAATCAAACGCTCTAACTCACTGAAGTCGATCGGATCGTGGGCTACCTCTTTCAATAGCTGCACGGTCGTCAGAAAGGCAGGGTTGAGTGATCTGGTTTGAATCATTTCAGGCTTGCTAAAGAAGTAGCCTTGGAAATAAGTAAAGCCTGCTCTTTTTGCTTCTTGGTATTCATCGTGAGTCTCAACCTTTTCAGCGAGAAACTGGATGTCTAGCCCCTTCAGAGAGTTCATGAACATAGAGGCTTTGGATATTGAGATCAAACGAATATCGAACTTGATGATTGACACGTAAGGTAAAAAGCGTTTCCAAGATTTAGTCGGCACAAAGTCATCTAATGCGATGGTATAGCCGGCGTCATAGATAACTTTAATGGCCTCAAGCAATTCGTCTGTTGGTTTGCAGTCCTCAAGGACCTCTACCACGAGGCTTTCTTTGGGGAACAGAGTAGGGACTAAGTTAATTAGGCTTGCATAGGGAAAGTTAACGAATCCAAGCTTATCACCCAAGGTATTATAGTGAGTTGATAGAAAGTGATCAGAAAGCAAGCGGCTTGTAGCGAGTTCCGGTTCTACTTCAGGGAAAGTGTTCTTAGGGCCGTCCCTGAATAGCAACTCGTAACCTATGGTTTTCTTGTCAGCATCGAGTATTGGCTGACGCGCTACATATGAATATTTCAACTTCGTATTGTGTTCGGTTTAGTTCTGATACAGAGATAATAGCTAATTGGAGAAAAATTACCATCTACAATCTTAGAAAGTCTGACCGACAATAATAATCAATGTGAAAGGTGAAAAGTGACGTTAAAAGCGGTTGCTAAACTCACGATTCTGTAGTTCAAAACTTTGCGGAGTGAATACCAGAACTGAACCCTGCGTGTACCAATCACCAAGTACGATACGGGTTTTAGTGCAATTGTTAGCATTGAATGTATGGATGTCTGGTCGATGAGTATGGCCGTGGATCATGAGATCTACATTATTTTGCGCCATCACATTTTCAACTTCTTGTTGTGTTACGTCCATGATGTCTAAAGACTTAGTCTGCTTGTCGTCCTTGATATCGGATTGAACCTTCGAAACAATTTTCTTCTTGATGAAAAATGGAATTCGGTTGAAGACCCATTGTAACCATGGTTGATGCACTTTTTCGCGAAAGGCGAGGTACTTTATATCTTCAGTACATAGGGTATCACCATGCAACACCACCGCTTTTTGCCCGTAGATATCGATCGTAGAAACTTCGTCGAGAAGTTGTACGCCCGTTTGCTTACCAAATTTTTTGCCGA
Source organism: uncultured Vibrio sp. (assembly GCF_947488985.1). Taxonomy (GTDB): domain Bacteria; phylum Pseudomonadota; class Gammaproteobacteria; order Enterobacterales; family Vibrionaceae; genus Vibrio. Next base: position 23,697 of record NZ_CANLBV010000005.1, on the reverse strand, counting down.
CTAAGAAGTCACGGTTCCCTTGAGTGAAGTAACAAGGCACGCCTGTTTTCACTAAGTCGATAAACGCTTGGCGGATAGAAGTCGCGAACTCACTCTTATCGTCGTCACCAATCCAGAACTCGAAAAGGTCGCCTAATACGTAAAGTGCATCCGCTTCTACTGCTTCGTTTTTCATGAAGGTTAAGAAACAATCTGTGATGTCTGGTCGCGACGGGGCTAAGTGCAGATCTGATATAAAATATGTTTTCATAGGTCTAAAAAAGGGAGCGATTCGCTCCCTGTATCCTGATTTATCGGTTCACCAATGGTAATGATTAATATTAACCGAAAGCGAGTAATTAAGCTTCGATTGTAGTACCAGTGATGATCACTTCTTCTAGAGGTACATCTTGGTGCATACCCATAGAACCAGTGCTAACACCTTTAATCTTGTTTACGATGTCCATACCTTCAACAACTTCTGCGAATACACAGTAACCCCAACCGTCTAGGCTTTCGCTACGGAAGTTTAGGAAAGAGTTGTCGTTCACGTTGATGAAGAACTGAGAGCTCGCTGAATGTGGTTCCATAGTACGAGCCATTGCAAGTGTACCTACTTTGTTAGCTAGGCCGTTGTTTGCTTCGTTCTTGATTGTAGCGCGAGTCGTTTTTTCTTTAAGGCCAGAAGTCATGCCACCGCCTTGAATCATGAAACCATCGATAACACGGTGGAATAGTGTGTTGTCGTAGAAACCGTCACGGCAATACTGTAGAAAGTTTGCGCTTGTTTCTGGTGCTTTTTCTTCGTTAAGTTGAACTTTGATGTCACCAAAATTTGTGTGAAGGATGATCATGATTGTTACCTTACTGTCTTTTTAATATGAAGTTCGAATTCTAGCGCATGTTGGCGGACTTTCAAATCACCAAATCATTCACTTAACTCAGATGTTTGAGGTAATTCCTGCTTTGGGGGATTACCTATTAAGGTATGACTTGTTATACTGCGAGCTTATTTTTGATTAATCCATAAAATAGATAGAGATCATGCTGAAGATATATAACACGCTCACAAGACAGAAAGAGGAATTCAAACCAATTACAGCTGGCAAAGTCGGTATGTATGTCTGTGGGGTAACCATATACGATCTCTGTCATATTGGTCATGGCCGTACGTTCGTTTCTTTCGACGTAGTAACTCGTTACCTTCGTTACCTTGGTTACGATTTGAACTTCGTTCGTAACATTACTGATATCGATGACAAGATCATCAAACGCGCTAACGAAAACGGCGAGTCTTGTGATTCTTTAACTGAGCGCTTGATTGGTGAAATGCATGCAGATTTCGATGCATTGAATATGAAACGCCCAGATGTAGAGCCTCGTGCTACAGAATACATCACTGAAATCATCGAGCTTGTTGAAAAGCTGATTGAACGTGGTTTCGCTTATGTGGCAAGCAACGGCGACGTGATGTTCGAAGTAAAGAAATTTGACGAATACGGTAAGCTTTCTAAGCAAGACCTCGACCAGCTTCAAGCTGGTGCGCGTGTTGATATTGAATCAGCAAAACGTAGCCCACTCGATTTCGTTCTTTGGAAGATGTCAAAGCCTGGCGAACCTACTTGGGAATCGCCATGGGGACCGGGTCGTCCAGGTTGGCACATCGAATGTTCAGCAATGAACTCTTCTATTCTTGGTAACCACTTCGATATTCACGGTGGTGGTTCAGATCTACAGTTCCCTCACCACGAAAACGAAATCGCACAGTCTTGCTGCGCGCACGGCACTCAGTATGTAAATACTTGGATGCACAGTGGTATGGTGATGGTAGACAAAGAGAAGATGTCAAAATCACTAGGTAACTTCTTCACAATTCGTGACGTATTGGCACATTACGATGCTGAAACGGTGCGTTACTTCCTAATGTCTGGTCACTACCGTAGCCAGCTGAACTACAGCGAAGATAATCTAAACCAAGCTCGTGCATCACTAGAGCGTCTATATACGTCACTTCGCGGCCTAGACCTTACCGCTGCACCTGCTGGTGGTGAAGAGTACGTGACTCGTTTCTCGACAGCGATGAACGATGATTTTAACACACCTGAAGCTTATTCAGTGCTGTTTGAAATGGCTCGTGATATTAACCGTCTTAAAACGGAAAGCATCGAAAAAGCGAGTGCACTGGGTGCATTGATGCGTGAACTGGCGGATATCATCGGCATTCTTCACCAAGATCCAGAAGCTTTCTTAAAAGGTGATGCGGCAGGTAACGATGACGAAGTCGCTGAAATCGAAGCGCTGATTAAACTGCGTAATGATTCTCGTGCGTCAAAGGACTGGGCAAATGCCGACCTTGCTCGTGACAAGCTAAACGAACTGGGTATTGTTCTAGAAGATGGCCCAGAAGGTACGACTTGGCGTCGTAAGTAAATCTTAGGAAAGGGCTGATTTTCATTCAGCCCTTTTTTCTAGCCCTTTTTTCTATCTTCAATTTTTACTTAACAGGAATATTTCTGTGGCTCAGATGTATTTTTATTACTCGGCAATGAATGCGGGTAAGTCAACAACGCTCCTTCAATCTTCATTCAACTATCAAGAACGTGGCATGACCCCCGTGATTTTTACCGCAGCGTTAGATGATCGCTACGGGACGGGCAAAGTGAGTTCAAGAATTGGTCTGCAATCTGAAGCTCAGCTTTATAAAAGTGATACCAACCTATTCGATGCGATCCAAGAGCTAAACGAGATCGAAAAACGTCATTGTGTATTGGTAGATGAGTGCCAGTTTTTATCGAAAGAGCAGGTTTACCAACTCACTGAGGTGGTTGATAAGCTGCATATTCCGGTGCTTTGTTACGGTTTACGTACCGATTTCTTAGGTGAGCTGTTTGAAGGTAGCCGTTACTTACTGTCTTGGGCTGACAAGCTCGTCGAGCTAAAAACGATTTGTCATTGTGGGCGCAAAGCTAACATGGTGATTCGTACCGATGAGCATGGTGTAGCGATTGCTGAAGGTGATCAAGTAGCGATTGGTGGTAACGACAAATACGTTTCCGTTTGTCGCCTGCATTACAAAGAAGCGCTAGGTAAATAAGTACCTATCTTTGCTGAACTTACTAAAACGAATAAAAAACGGTGGCCCAGTGTCACCGTTTTTTATTGAGCCTATGCCGTTTCTTTATTCGAAGTTGAGCTTTTGATTTATTCGAAACCGAGCGTCTTTAATGCTTGATAGGCGTGGTCAACGTCGTCAGGGATGGGCATCTCAATTTGAAAGCCTTGAGCAGGGTAGGCTTTAATTCTTTCATAATCTGCAATCAGAGCCCCTAATACCATGTCTAACGGCAACTCTTCGTTAAAGTAATCATCCCAATTTTGCCATTGTGATGTCACGGTTATCTGTGAAGTTGCATCAGGCCATTGTTTGGTAAAGGTGGCGTAGGTGCGTTTCTCCATAAAAGGTTTTTGCACTAAGGTCAGCTTGTTAGGTGATAGCCCACGCTCAGCTAGCAGCTCATAGGTAAAGCGCACATTTTCCCCTGAGTTGGTCGCACGTTTCTCAAGGATTATGTCAGCGTCTGGCACGCCACAGTCACGAGCAACTGCGGCGAATGTTTCCGCTTCCGAGCGTTCAAAAGTGCCTTGTGTAAAGCGTCCAACACCGCCAGAAAAAATAATGTAAGGTGCGATTTTTTGGTGATAAAGCTTGGCTGCGTATTCCGCGACGCGAGTGTCGTTACTGCACAACACAAAAATACAGTCTGAAGGTTCGACCTTATGGTTCATTGCCATAAAATTCCACAAGGTATCGATAGCCCGATGCAGCTTAACCTTGGGGTTTTTCTGCTTTGTAGATTGTTTAGTCATCAAGGGCGTCCAGTGTGGATTCAAATTTGAACGAATACCCCAAGTCGACAATCTTTTTGGACGATATTTGTTTGTCTGGCGTATCGACCACAGGCGGCAGTGGCTCACTACTGCTCGCGCTTTTAAGTGCCGCAGCGTAAAATTCTGCCTTGCTTACGGTGTGTGGTGTGGTTACATTTACCACTTCGTTAGGCAGCTGGCTGATCGCAAAATCGACGGCACCTATCGCGTCGGCTAGATGAAGTATATTGGCAGGCGCTTGAGTGCTCACTTGCTTCAATTTGCTTGCAAATCTTGAGGGGTGACGGCTTGGCCCAATTAACCCACTAAAACGAAGAATGGTGTAGTTGATACCACAACCAATCACTGACTGCTCAGCTTGTAGCATGATTCGGGCGTTATTGGAAAATGAGGCTGCGTGCTCGCTATCGGAGGTTGAGAGCGCGAACGATGCATCTTTTTCATACAATATACCGGGTTTGGTAGGGTAGACGGTAGTTGAGCTGATCATGATTATTTTCTTCACATTCGCTTTTTTACATGCAGTGGTTAGCTGTTGCCAGTAGCTCGCGTATTCTTGCCCTGCGCCTTTCCTAAAGCCCGGCGGGAAGCTACCGATAACAATTTCAGTATGATGATCAAGCAGAAGAGAGTAGAGCCGTTCAACCGCGTGAGTAGGCTCCGATGAGTCAAAGCTAAAGACTTCACACGGAATGCGTTCGTTACCAATGGCATCGGCCCCTGCTTGGGTCGTTTTCGTGACCACCACTTGGTTATTATGTTTCTCTAGATGTTCAGATAAAGGTGCGCCTACCCATCCAGCACCGACGATAAATATAGAAGCCATGTGTTCCTCATAACTGCAAGCAAAGAGGCTCAAAATAAGCCTAATAAACCTTTGTTCAAAAATGAAAAAACTCCACGGCCGAAGCAAGTGGAGTTTTTACTAGAACAAGGTGCTTTATTTCAGCACGCGCAGTAACTTGTCTGCACGCTCTGCAATTTCAATCCCTTCATCGGTAAGATAACCGCCGTCGGGCTGAGTACAAAGGTTCTTTTCAAATAGTCGCTTAACCGCGTCTTGAGTTTCTTGAGTAGCTTCTTGATGAACTTTAATACCCGTAGCCGAGCTACTGACATCAAATTGTAGAAGGAGGTTTAAATCAGCAATATGTTCAGCGTTGTACTTCATAATTAACCTATATATTCATAACGTTCTCTACCTTCACCTTAGTGCGCATTTTCAAGTCAGGCAACATCAAATAAATAGAATTGATAACTGATCCCAAATTGAATAATTAATCATCGTATGGTGAGGCTATTTCTGTTGGATTGGGTGATTTATGTTCGCTTAAATCATCAATGATGTTTATTGCTAAGTGGTTGTAATATATTGTGTGACTAGAAGTATATTGCATTCAGCTAATATGATATTCAAAAGGACATGCATCAGTGAGAGCGAACAAATTAGCATTAGTGGTGAGTATGCTATTGGCTATTTCAGGTTGTCAAAGTACACCCTCAGAGCAGACCGGCACGAACCCAACAAACAATCAAAATAATACCTCTCCAGAAGAGCTCCGTTCTTTTCATTCTGTTCAAAGTGCTCACAGCAAATGGGAAGCTAAGCTTGCGGACCATACTAAGTTATCTCTCTATGCTCCAGAGAACTACAATGAAATGCTAGACACATGGGATGATGCCGAAAGTATTTATGCCTACTTACTCAAAGATGAGACTCGATTAACCAAGAGTTACTCCATTTTTTCAAGCTTAACGTATGCAGAAGCGTTTGATGAAAAAATAGCGCAGATCAAATCAAACTATGAGGCGATTTTAGTTCTAAAGAAAAAGGCGGACAGAGTACTTGCGGACTCCATTGTTCAAATGGATTACCTAAATTCTCTTGGTGCAGACACTCTGTTTACGTCGGGCTATAAGCGGTTGTATTCAGAATACAGTGAATTGTTTGAGTATGTGCTGGTCGATGAGCTTGAAGATGCTCAGCAAGCACAAGTGGTGTTTCTCAACAATGCACGCGTGTTAGAGGTAAAGGTTGCGCTTAAGAAATACATTGAACCATTGCAAGACGAGCTGGAGTTCTTGGAAGATGAAGACTTTGATGACATTGCGCCTCTGACGTTTGCGAAAGCCGCTTCCCAGATCGCATTGGCAGAAAGGCAAGTGCAAGCCAGTCCGCGTGAGAAATTGATCATTGAGGATGCTGTTGATGCGGCTCAGTTTGAATTGAACCACGTGCGCAGTGTGGCTCATGAAGTCAAGGTTTTGGCGAGTGTGAAGGGCAACAAATTCGAACAATCTGTATTGGAGGCAGAGAACCAGTTACTGAGTATTTCTCAAGCGCTTGATGAACAAGATTACCGCGATGTCGGATTACGCCTTCAGTCTCAGAAAATTGTGGCCAGTGTGAAAGCGTTAAGAAGCTCAGATAAAACCGAGCAATTGGCGTTAGAGATCGATGCCCTGACTGATAAAGTTGTTCAATTAGAGAGGGAAAATCAGACGCAGTCTCAGCAATTGTCTGATGCGGCTAAGTATATTGAGCTTTTAGACCAGCAGACAGCCAAGAGTGATGCCCATATAAAGAGCTTAGAAGCCTTGGTGGATAGCTTGAAAACGTTAGGTGGGAAGATCACCAAAGAAAGTGATGTAGGGGTAACGCCGACGACCGTGGACCCTGACCTAGAAGAGGCGGCTTTAGAGCAAGCATCAGAGGAGGTGATGGTTCCTTCCGTTTAATATAATCATTTTTTCCAAGCAGTAATTCTAGGCATCATGTGTAATGTATTGGTCTACATTGCGGTATGGATGACCTTCAGTGGGCGAATCCTGACCGACAAAATTCTGGTATTGCTCTTACCTGTTGCGATGTTCGTGTCGGCGGGTTATGAACACTGTATCGCGTATATGCACCAAGTACCGCTAGCTATTGGCTAATCTACTTACGAGATTAACATAGTGACGTTGTGCTACTGATTTTATCTACTATATTCGACAGACGGTCTGCATTGCAGGCCGTTTTTTTATTTGTGGAAAACTTTGTCTTTTATTTGCTCGACTTTGCTATAAATACCTGATGCCAAAGTCGAGCTGTGTGTATATGTCTTTTAAATTGAATAAAGTTTAAGACAACTGTTCTTTTGCTAAACCATTGTGATTAAAAAACTATCATTTCTGTTTTGGTTATCCACAATTTCTGTGGATAACCTGTCGCAAACTCAGTGAGTAACCAAATTGCAAGATAGGCTAGCGTGATGCCTGACGTCGGGCCAACCTCGTAAGTGCCTTCTTCGTTTATGACGTCTATCAAGAGAGATGCAGAGTTAAGGCTAATGAATTGCATAATTTCTCACTTCACCCGTTACTCATCCTCTCTGAAAGTGCCAAATATCGCATTTGATCTTCAATGTGACTGACTAAAAAAACGCGAAACAATTTAACAAACAAGGTACAGAATAGTGGTTGAGTTGCGCTTTTTTGACTACTACTTAATAGTTGAAAAGTTAAAAATTGCCGTGCTTTTGTTGTTCGTTTGTTGCTTTTTAACATTCGTGTAGCATGCTTAATTCTTCATATTTGTTAATACTTTTTAATAACTTTGTTTAACTAAAAACAACTTTGGATGACCTCAAAAAAGTATTGATTAGTAAGGCTTGGAGCGGGAGATTTGATTGAACCCTACTTTAGGTATGGTCTAAGATCTGTTGCTAGATACTCAAGAACTTTAACCCCATAGAATGGGTTACTCGAAATTACTAAATACAAAATAGGCAAAATGTATGAGTGATGTTAATAAAATTGAAACTGGCGAAAAGCGCTCGTTGGAGTGGAAATCTTTCCTCTTCATTGCGGTGGTTCTCTTTCCAATATTAAGTGTGGCGTTTGTAGGTGGTTACGGTTTCATTGTTTGGGCACTACAAGTGTTTGTATTCGGACCTCCTGGTGCTCATGGCGGCATGTAATGCCCTCTAGTCACAACTTTTTTAAAATCAACATTTGAGAGAGCTAAACATGAAATCATTTTTAGTTAAATTATGGCGCACTATGACACGCCCAGCAGTGCACATCAGCCTTGGTGTGCTAACGATGGGTGGCTTTATCGCCGGTGTTATTTTCTGGGGCGGTTTTAACACGGCTCTAGAACACACAAACACAGAAGAGTTCTGTGTAAGCTGTCACACCATGCGTGACAACGTATACGTAGAACTACAAGAAACGGTTCACTGGAAAAATACTTCTGGTGTACGTGCTACTTGTCCTGACTGTCACGTTCCACATGAGTGGACAGCAAAAATTGCTCGTAAGATGCAAGCATCTAAAGAAGTATTCGCTCAAGTGTTTGGTGACCTAGATACACCTGAGAAATTCGAAGCTCGTCGTATCGAATTGGCTAAGCATGAATGGGATCGTTTCTCTTCGAACAAATCTCTAGAATGTAAAAACTGCCACAACTACGATTCAATGGATTTCGAAAACATGCGCCCAACAGCGCGTATCCAAATGAAGAACGCCGCAGAGCGTGATCAAAGCTGTGTTGACTGTCACAAAGGTATCGCACACAACCTTCCACTAGATATGGAATCGGCAAGTGGTATCGTTGGTGAGCTAGAGAATACGGCGGGCAGTACGTCTTACTCTGAAGGTAATGATGTCATTTCAATTCGCCACCTACCTCTGTATACCGACGAAACTGCAGAAGTGGAAGCCGGTCTACTAAGCCCTGCAAGTAAAGTAGCTATTGTTGGCGAGAAAGGCGATATGATCGAAGTTAAGATCGATGGCTGGCGCAAAGCGAAAGGCTTCGGACGAGTGATCCAAGAAGACTTTGGTATGAATATCTCCACTGCAATCTTGACGAAAGAAGTCTCTCAAAGTGAAGGCATTACTATTGGTGAGAAAAAAGAAGATGAGTTAACGGGCCTTCCTTGGGAAGAAGTAGACCTGACGCTTTGGATGAAGAAAGAGTCTATGGTCGGCGACTTTGCTCCAATTTGGAGTGCAGCAAGCCAAGCTTACCAATCGAACTGTTCAACGTGTCACTCTCAGCCAGATGAAGCACACTTTAGTGCTAACGGTTGGGTAGGCATGCTAGATGGCATGATCGCATTCGTTAACTTCGATACAGATACAGAAGCGCTTGTTCTTAAGTATCTACAGAAGCACTCATCAGATTTTTCTGAAGGCCATCACTAATAAGACGTCAATTGGAGTAACACAATGGCAATTACAAGAAGAAGTTTTCTGAAAGGTGTCGCGACGACTAGTGCGGCATCGGTTATTGGCCCAAGCTTATTGGCGTCGGCATCGGCTTCAGCAGCAGAAACAGAGGGAACATGGAAGGTTTCAGGTTCTCACTGGGGTGCATTCCGAGCTCGAGTTTACGCGGGTAAAGTGCAAGAGATTAAGCCTCTAGAAATCGATCAGCATCCTACTGAAATGTTGAAAGGAATTAAGGGTATCATCTACAGTCCATCACGTGTGCGTTACCCTATGGTGCGCTTAGATTGGCTGAAAAAACACAAGTACAGTGCCGACTCTCGCGGTAACAACCGTTTCATCCGTGTGACATGGGATGAGGCGCTTGATCTCTTCTACCGTGAATTAGAGCGCGTTCAGAAAGACTACGGCCCGTCGGCTTTGCATGCGGGTCAAACGGGTTGGAGACAAACAGGCCAGTTCCACAGCTGTACTAACCATATGCAGCGTGCTGTGGGTCTACATGGCTCATTTGTTCGTAAAATCGGCGATTACTCTACGGGTGCAGGTCAAACGATCATGCCTTACGTATTAGGTTCTACGGAGGTTTACGCGCAAGGTACCTCTTGGGAGTTGATCCTAGAAAACAGTGACAACATTATTCTTTGGGGTAACGATCCGGTTAAGAACCTGCAAGTTGGCTGGACATGTGAAACACACGAATCTTTCGAATACCTAGAGCAGCTGAAAGAGAAAGTAGCGAACAAAGAGATCAACGTTGTCTCTGTTGACCCTGTTCAAAATAAAACAGGCCGTTATCTAGAGAATGAGCAGATGTACATCAACCCACATACGGATGTACCGTTTATGTTGGGCGTTGCGCACGTTCTTTATAATGAAGAACTCTACGACAAAGAGTTCATTAATACTTACTGTCTAGGTTTTGAAGATTTCATCAAGTACGTTCAAGGTGAAACGAAAGATAGAGTTGAGAAAACACCTGAGTGGGCTGCGGCGATTTGTGGCGCAAGCGCGGATTCGATTCGCGATTTCGCCAAGATGCTGGTTAATGGTCGTACGCAAATTTTGGTTGGTTGGAGTATTCAGCGTCAAGAGCACGGTGAACAGCCATATTGGATGTGTGCAGTCATTGCTGCCATGGTCGGGCAAATCGGTTTACCTGGCGGTGGTGTGTCGTATGGTCACCATTATTCAGGGATTGGTATTTCCTCGACTGGTTTTGCCGCTCCAGGCTCTTTCCCATTGAATATTGATCAAGGGCAAACACCAAAATTCACCAATACTGACTTCAAAGGCTACAGCAGTGTCATTCCTGTTGCTCGTTGGGTTGATAGCCTGCTTGAACCGGGTAAGAAGATCAAAGCAAACGGCGCGACGGTCACACTGCCTGATATCAAGATGATGATATTCAGCGGTAATAACCCGTGGAGTCACCACCAAGATCGAAATAAGATGCGCAAAGCGTTCAAGAGCCTGCAAACGGTCGTTGCTGTTGACTTCGCTTGGACGGCAACGTGTCGTCACTCTGATATCGTACTTCCAGCTTGTACCCAGTGGGAGCGAAACGATATTGATGGTTATGGCGCGTACTCTGGCCGTGGCTTGATCGCAATGCATAAGCTAGTCGATCCTCTGTTCCAATCTAAGACAGACTTCGACATCATGGCGAGCCTAACTAAGCGTTGGGACCGTTATGACGATTACACGCGCGGTATGGATGAAATGCAGTGGGTTAAATCTTTGTATGACGAATGTCGTGCCGCAAACGAAGGCAGCTTCGAGATGCCTGAGTTTGCCGAGTTCTGGGAAAAAGGTTTCTTAGACTTTGGTAAAGGTAAGGCTTGGACTCGTCACGCTTCATTCCGTGAAGATCCTGAGATCAACGCGTTAGGTACACCTTCTGGTTTCATTGAAATCACCAGTCGTACCATTGGCAACATGGGGTACGAGCACTGTCAAGAGCACCCAATGTGGTTCGAGAAATCTGAACGTTCACATGGTGGTCCAGGTTCTGACAAACACCCATACTGGCTACAATCTTGTCACCCAGATAAGCGCCTTCACTCTCAGATGTGTGAATCTGAAGAGTGGCGTTCGACTTACGCGGTACAAGGCCGTGAGCCAATCTATATCAACCCTACAGATGCTAAGAAGAAAGGCATTAAAGATGGCGATGTAGTGCGTGTGTTCAATGATCGTGGTCAACTGCTAGCAGGTGCGGTGCTAATGGACAGCTATGCTCCAGGTGTTGTTCGTATCGAAGAAGGTGCTTGGTACGGCCCGCTCAACGAGAAAGAGGGCGCACTAGATACCTATGGCGATCCAAACACGCTAACTCAAGATATCGGAACGTCTGAACTCGCTCAAGCGACGTCAGCAAACACATGTTTGGTAGACTTTGAGAAATTCCAAGGCAAACTGCCTCCAGTAACTTCATTCGGTGGTCCAATCGAAGTTTCTTAAGACTTGTACTTGAGAATCAAGATTAAAGCTTGAATTAAAACCCCTGTAAGCGTTCTTACAGGGGTTTTTTGTATTTCTTATATCTGTCTGAGGTTTCTAATTAAGTCTTGTCGTCGCGTTTTTGAAGGCTTTTTAGGGGCGAACTATAATGTATGGCTTGAGATAAGTTGCAGAAACAATATGGTAAAGCTTGGGGCAAAGGAAGAGTGTGTTTTCAAGGGGATCTCTTAAGACTTTGGGGCGTCGAAAGCAAAAAGGCCGATACAAAGTACCAGCCTGTTAGAAACCTATGGAGATTAGCGAAAAGCTTGGATAAAAACTTGATCCTTGAATAGAAACTTAAGCCTAAAGTTCGAATATTAACCAATAACCGTATGCACAGATCAAAGCGGGCACACTCGAATACAAGGTGGCGACGAGCGCTGCTTTAGGTGCCATCGCAATTGCAGGGAATAGCGCATCACCATCATTTGAAATCGCATTACCTACTTGAGCCGAAAGTGGAAACGCACCTGATAGGTACAGGCTAGTGACCAATAATTGTGGACCACAGCCAGGTAGCAAACCCATCAACACGCCCGCCAGGGGGAGCATGATCCCCCAACTTGAGAATAGCGTCGTAAAATCCACATTTGCTAGCACAGAGCCAAATTCGAAGAAAAGAAAGGCAGCCACAACCCATGCTGTCACAAAGTTGGTGTCTTGAGCGGTTTTTTGCAGTGGATGAGAGCCTAAACATTTCTCATCTTCACTTACTGCTGATTTATAATCTTCAATTTCGCGAGTGAGGCCCCATAGAAACATCGAGCTAATCAATAAAATTGTCCCCGCCCATTCCATCGACATTTCAGGCAACGCGAGTAACTCGTTTACGTCCACTTGAAAAGAACCAAGTAGAGCCACCGCAGCGCCGGGAGTAATCAGCACAGACCATAGGTAACCTTGTAAATTGATCGCTTTTTTTGAAACTGCGGCTTTGCTAAGAGATAGGTAATGGCAGTCGTTTAAATGACAGTGAAAACTGAGTTGTTTTCGAAGCACGATTGCTTGGCAAAAAAGAGGTTAGACGATCCATAGGTGTTACTCAAAATTAGTGGCTGAAGATAAATACATGCGAATGATAATAATTATCAATTACATTTGTTGTTTTTTATCTATTGTTACTGTTGGCTAAACCTAGGAAACATGACCAATCTAAAAAAATGAGGTAAAGTATGGCTAATAAAGAGAGGCTCTAAAGGTAGAGTCATAATTGTTAGTGTAATAGGAAGAAACATGATTTTAGTTGTTGGTCACAAAAACCCTGATAGTGACAGTATTTGTAGTGCGTTAGTTGCAACAGAGCTTCTTAAAGCTCGTGGCGAGGAAGCGACACCAATTCGCCAAGGCGAGATCAACCGCGAAACTCAACACATTCTAGAAGTCGCTGGTGCTGAAAAGCCAGAGCTTCGTACTTCTGTTGCTGGTGAGAAAATCTGGCTAGTTGACTACTCAGATCTCGCACAAGCACCAGACGATGTTGCTGATGCAGAGATCGTTGGTATTGTCGATCACCACCGTCTAGGCGACGTGATGACAGTAAACCCAATGGAAGCTTGGATCTGGCCTGTTGGTTGTACAAACACTGTACTTTTCAACATGTTTAAGATTGAAGGTCACGCTATCTCTCAACAAATCGCTAAGCTAATGATGTCTGCAATTCTTTCAGACACCGTTGGTTTCGCATCTCCAACATGTACTCAAAAAGACAAAGACGCGGTTGCTGAACTTGCTGAAATCGCAGGTGTAGAAGACGTTGATGCATTCATCAAAGCACTTCTAATCGCTAAAACAAACATCGAAGGCCTATCTGCTGCACAGCTAGTAGAAAAAGACCTTAAAGGCTACCCATTCAACGGTCGCGATGTTGTTGTTGGTCAAGTTGAGCTTGCAACTCTTGAGCAAGTAGACGGCATGATCGAAGCTCTAGAAGCTGATCTTGAAGAGCGTTGTGAGAAAGACGGTCTAGCATTTGCTGCGGTAATGCTAACTGACATCACTACTGCGCAAACTCGTCTTCTTTACAAAGGTGAGTGGGCTGAGAAATTGGTTAAGCACGAGAAAGACGGCGTATTGATGATGGAAAATACACTAAGCCGTAAGAAGCAAGGCTGGCCTTGGCTACAAGGTGAGCTTGTTTAATCAAGTCACTTAAATAATAAACGCCTGCTTATTTAGCAGGCGTTTTTCTTTGAAGTAGCCTTTCTTCTCAATAGAAATATTTGAAGTTAATACTACTCAGCATAAAATGAACAAAGTTACTGACTAACGTAGGAAATTAAGATGACTACACAGCTAGACGATAAAAAAATCGCTGAGATTAATAAGTATACGGGTGAGCAACGCCTTAAATACTGTGTGAAAGAAATCGTGGCAAACCGTGAAGTATGGATCTTAACCGATGAACACGGTTGTGTAATGCTAAACACAGAAGATGAAGACTGTGTTCCAGTATGGCCTAATCAAGAATTCGCGGAGTCGTGGGCAACGGGCGATTGGTCTGAGTGTAAAGCTGAGTCTATCTCGTTAAACAAATGGCACAGTCGCTGGACGAACGGTCTAGAAGACGATGAACTTGCTGTCGTTGTATTCCCGAACGAGCAAGAAGAAGGCGTTATCCTGTTCCCTGATGAGTTCGACTTCGAGCTGAAGAAGCAAGCTGCTAAGCGCTAATCTTCTCGTTACATCATAAGTCAGCGTTGCCTTTCTTAGGCAGCGCTATCATTCAATTATCCCACCTAAGCTGTTGCCAACGTATTTTTGTTAGTACCCAATCAACTGATACAAAGGCGCTTTCGACAAAAGACTTATCTAGCCAAGTCAGCGGTGTACTTACGGCATTAAAAGAAACAACCGCAAGCAAGAGGGGAAGCATTGAAGCTTTTGTTAGCATGCGTTATCCCTCTTAGTGGCTAGTGAAAAAACGAAATCAGTCTAGTGGTTTGGCGCTTTGGAGAAATGGCTCTCAACCAGTCTTTGAGTGATTTGGTGAGTTGGGTTGGTCAGCACTTGATCCGTTTCACCACTTTCAACCACATTACCTTCGTGCATCACGATGATCTTGTCGGTGATGTGCTTAACAATACCAAGGTGTTGAGATACGTAGACGAACGACACGCCCATCTCTTCTTGCAGCTCTAGGAATAGGTTTATGATTTGAGAGCGCATTGCCATGTCCAAACCATTCAGCGCTTCGTCGGCAACAATAATCGATGGTTGAAGGATTAATGCGCGAGCCAGGCATACCCTCTGTTTTTGACCTGCAGCGAGCATCTGCGGATAGAAGTAAGCATGTTCAGGGAGTAGGCCTACACGCAACAATGTGTCCTTCACACGACGTATCCGTGCTTCTGGTGACATGTTGGTGTTTCGCTTCAATGGACCTTCAAGAATTCGACCAATCTGAATGCGTGGGTTAAGCGAAGTGTTCGGATCTTGGAAGATCATTCGGATCAACTTGCAGCGAGTCGAATAGTCTTTGTGCTCGAGTTTCTCACCGTTGACTCGAATTTCGCCTCCAGTAGGTTCAACCATGCCGGCGAGCATTCGCGCCAATGTCGACTTCCCTGAGCCATTTTGGCCGATAAAACCAATGGTTTGGCCTGCTTCAAGGGTAAAACTCACAGGTTTTACCGCCTGATGGATTTTTTTACGGAAAAGACCAGAGCGTGTCGTAAAGTCTTTGGATAGTTTACTGACTTCTAATAATGCACTCATGATTTCTTTTTCTTCTCCATATTCAGAGGGAAGTGACAGTTAAATTTATGGCTTTTGAGCCTTGTGGTGTGAGGGATCTCAACACACTGCCTTTGTGCGTATGGACAACGCGGCCCCAGCCTGCAACCGATTGGAAGATGTTGCAGCGGTGGAATAGACCCTGGCAAAGATTGCAGTTTCTCTTTGTGAGGGATCCAATCGTTAAAGTCTGGCATCGCTTTTAATAGTGCGACTGTGTAAGGGTGCTTAGGCGCGTCCAATAGCTTTTGCGTGTTAGCCGACTCGACAGACTGTCCACAATACATAACGGTAATGCGATTTGCCCATTGAGTAATAGTGGTTAAATCATGGCCAATCAGAATGATGGTCGTGTTATTGATCTGATTCATTCTACTCAACAAACGCAAAATTTGAGATTGGGTGATGGGGTCTAAGTCATTGGTTGGCTCATCGGCAATCAATATTTTTGGCTTGGCAGCAATAGCCATCGCGATCATGACTTTCTGACACTCACCATCCGTCAACTCGTAGGAGTAGCTGTCCATTATGCGTGCGTGGTTTTTGATACCAACCTTATGCAGTAACGCAATCGCCTGTGTTTTACGCCATTTAAATCGCTGCCACCAACGGCCTTCAAATGAACGAGAAGGAATGGCTTCAATCAGCTGATTTCCCACGTTTTCGGAGGGATCAAGACAGGTTGAAGGCTCTTGGAATATCATTGCGATATCACGTGTGATCACGCGACGTCTTTCTTTCGGGGTGAGTTGCAGTAGGTCTATATTGCCTAAGCGCATCCGGTCGGCAGACACCTTCCAGTTTTCTTTACAAACCCCTACGATCGCTTTTGCGACCAAACTCTTGCCTGAGCCTGATTCGCCCACTAGACCACGAATTTCCCCTTCATTAAGGGTAATACTCATTCGATCTACCGCTTTAACCAGACCTTGAGGCGTTTCAATTTCGATGGTGAGATGTCGAATATCAAGTAACGGCATTATTCGATTCCTGCATTGAGTGCTTGACGAACACCTTCACCGACAAGGTTAATCACAATGACTGTAAACATAATAGCGAGGCCGGGTAGGGTAACTGTCCATGGTGCTAGGTAAATCAGCTCAACCGAGTCACCCAAGATGGAGCCCCATTCGGTGCTCGGTGCTTGAGCTCCGAGTCCTAAGAAACCCAAAGCGGTGATATCCAGAATGGCAACCGACAGAGCCAGTGTTACTTCGAGTGCAATTACAGTAAGAATATTGGGGAGGATAGAGTTCCATAATAGGTAGAAGTCGTTGGCACCATCGAGGCGAGAAGCGAGAATATAGTCCTTCTCTACTTCGGCGTGAACGGCAATATACACCGAGCGAATGAAGCGTGGAATGAGTGCTAAACATAAGGCAAGCAAGATATTAAACTCACCAAAGCCAAGAAATGCCACAAAGATAATCGCAAGTAGTAACGATGGGATCGACATGACGGTATCAAGCAAGTGGTTAAGTGTGCTTGATAGCAATCCCCGCGTCATACCCGCCAGTACGCCAATGACACAGCCGATGACTGCTGCGATAAAGGTAATTACAACGGCGGCACCAAATGTCAGCTGAGAGCCAATAATCAGACGAGAAAGAATGTCTCGACCCAAATCATCAGTACCTAAGAAATATTCAACGGTTCCGGCTGGATCCCAAGAGGGTGGGGTCAGCAGATGACCGGTTTGTTCTTGCGCATCATGCGGGGCCAACCAAGGCGAAGTGATGGTGATAAGAATAATGAAAGCTAAACACCATAGCCCAAACATCGCGAGGTTATTGGCACGAAAGCTGCGGCAGAAACGCTCAAACTGGGTTGGGATCAGCTCTTCTTGGTAGACATTATTTGTTAGCATACCATTCCTTCCTTACCAGAGGGTTGATCGTCGCGCCCAATAGATCGGACAGAATATTTGCCGTCAAAACCAGCGTTGCCATGACAATAACTCCCGCTTGAATTGAGACGTAATCCTGATTGGAAAGCGCATCCAGTAACCAGCGTCCAATCCCCGGCCAGTTAAAAATAGACTCGGTAATGATCGCGAGGGTTAACATACTTGATAGCTGAATACCGACCTTAGGAATAATCGGCGGTATCGCATTTCTTAACACGTGCTGTGTGACGATCTCTATGGTTGATAGGCCTTTGATACGCGCCGCGCGGATGTAGTTTTGCTTCATGACTTCAGCCACCGAGGAGCGCATCAGACGGATAACCTGCGTTGTTGGTGCGAGCGCTAAGACGAAGCAAGGTAGCGCCATGTGTTCAATCACACTTTGCAGAGCGTGCGATCGATACTGACCTTCAGAGAAGAACGCATCAATCATCGCAAAGCCGGTAACATGCTCAATCTCGTAAAGTAGATCATATCGACCGCCTACAGGGAACATCTCAAAGTGCAGAGAGAAGACCATGATCATCATTAGCGCCAGCCAAAATATTGGTGCTGAGTAACCAGCCATTGAGGTAAACGATATGGTGGTATCGATAAATTTACCTTGTCTCATGCCTGCGATCGTGCCAAAAGGAATACCAATGAACAACGCCAGTACAAAAGCAAAGAAGCACAGTTCTAAAGTTGCAGGAAACACCACCGCCAGTTCATCAATGATAGGCACACCGTGCTTGCTTAAACCAAAGTTAAGTGCCGACAGTTCTGTGATATAACTCAGCCAACCGGGCCAAAAATCTTGAATTGCCCAAGGTGAGGTTTGGTCAAGACGAAGTAGCGAGAATCCAACTAACGTCAGAATCGCCAGCGTAATCACAAATAAGTTTATCCGTCTTAATGTATACCAAAACATCAGTGCACCTCCCTTGTGACTTGATCAAAAGGCTGAGCATTGAAGGGGCTCTGCTTAAAGCCAGTGAGCGAGCGATCGTGTACGCGGAACTGGACTCCGTGGGCGAGAGGTATAACGGGAACCTCTTCATTCAGGATATTTTGCGCTTGACGATACAAGTTTACTCGGTGTCTTTGTTGGTTGATTTCTAAGGCGAGATCCAGAAGGAAATCAAAATCAGAATTGCACCACATAGAGACGTTCAATCCGGCGCGTTCAGAACCGCAAGACAGCAGGGGACGTAAGAAATTATCGGGATCGCCGGTGTTGCCAATCCAACCCGTAAGCAGTAGATCGGTTGAGGCTATCGAAGACAGTTGCGTACGATCGAATCGATCGTCTGTATAGAGTTTCAATTCGACGCCGATATCGGCAAAATTCGATTGGATTAACTCTGCGGTTTTTCTCGGACTTGGGTTGTAAGCTCTAGGTTCTAACGGTACCCACATAGAAAGTTCTAACCCCGACTCAACCCCGGCCTCTTTCAGAAGCGCGATGGCGTAATTTCGATCATAACGAACCTGAATATTGTCTTTCGGGTACGCCCAAGAGGTAGGAGGCAATAATGTGTAGGCCTTGGTTCCGGTTCCATAATAAACAGAATCGAGAATATTCTGGCGATTGATCGCTAGGTTGAGCGCTTTACGAACCCGAGAATCACTCAGTGCTGGGTGCTCAGTGTTGATCGCGATAAACGATACATTGACCGCTGGTGTCGCTGTGATCATCAGTTCTTCATGATCTTGAATGACAGGAATTTGACTTGAAATAGGAGAATTCAATACGTCGCATTCATTACGTAAAAGCTTGGCGAGTGTGCCCGTTCCACGCTGTGATGTGTCGAACACAACTTGGTCCATTTGTACGTCACCCTTCCAATAATTTGGGTTCTTTTTCAAGCGCACGAGATCGTTGATTTGGTATTCAGCTAAGTAGAACGGTCCAGTGCCGACTGGCTTAGAATCGATGTCATTTTTTTCGTCGGCAGCAATAAGCTGGTTGGCATACTCTTTTGAGTGGATAACCGCATAGCTGGTAGCGATATTATTGAGAAATGAATTATCTGGGCGACTTAATTGGAATTTCACCGTGAGGTCGTCAACTGCGCTGATATCGACAATCAGATTCTGGAAATCAATGCCTGCAAACCATGGATAGAGACCACCGCCCACATAATGAAATGGGTTTGAACTGTTAACAACACGCTCAAAGCTAAAGACCACATCTTGTGCATTCATGCTACGAGTGGGAGTGAACCAGTCTGTCGTCTGGAACGCAACATTTGGGCGCAGTTTGAATGTATATTCTGTACCTGATTTATTAACAGACCAACGGGTTGCCAAGTTCTGTTTTGGTCGGTAAGTCATGGGATCAAGAGTGAGCAATGTATCGAAGATCTGAGGGCTTAGCGATTCTGATGTAATTCCGCTATCAACCAGTTGAGGATTGAAGGTGCTAGGGTTACCTTGACCGCAATAAGTGAAGCCATTTTCACGGATTTCCGTGTGATCCACACTTTCACTACACCCTGCTAAAAAGCTCAGTAGGCAGATACTTAGTGATAGTCTTATTAGTGCTTTCATAAAAAGAAATACTTGTCGAAACGAGGTGTTAGAAGAGCCTCAAGATCCGGATAATTTAACATTTTATTGATTGTGCTCCAAATAATAATCCTAAGTGACCGCTATTTATCGTTGGCTTGCCCGACAATCGCATATTTCCTCACCATTCCTCGCAATTGGTTGTAGGTTAGCCCCAGCAATTCTGCCGTTTGCTTCTGGTTGTACTTGCTCTGTTTTAAGGCTTGATTAAGCAGTTTGATGTCTTGTTGCTCTTGCCATGCTTTATAATCAAGCGGCAAAGTAAACGGAGTATCAGAGGAAGTATGGTTGTCAGTCGGAGCATTGCCAACGTCTTGTGTCGAATCTTGTTCATTATTCCATTCGTTTTTAAATGGGTTAAATACTAAAGATTCAATAGGGTATGGGTTTTTACCGTGCTGGTAGATAGCTCGCTCAATGACATTTTTAAGCTCTCTCACATTGCCCGGCCAAGAATAATCTAATAGTGCTTCAACAGCAGAAGGAGCAAAGCCAACAAACAACTCTAGCTCTAATTCACGGCACATTTTGATCGCGTAGTGCTCTGCGAGTAGCGTGATGTCTTCTTTGCGCTCGCGAAGTGGCGGGATAGTAATTACGTCAAATGCCAGCCTATCTAATAGGTCGGGTCTGAACTCGCCTTTTTGTGCCATATTAGGCAAGTCAGCGTTGGTCGCGCACACCAATCTTACGTTTGCACTTAGTGCTTTTTGTCCGCCCACACGTTCATATTGGCCGTATTCAATCACGCGCAAGAGCTTTTCTTGAACGGCTAGAGGGGTCGTCGCTAATTCGTCGAGAAACAGAGTGCCGCCTTCCGCCCTTTCAAAGCGACCTTGATGCCGACCTTTAGAGCCAGTAAACGCGCCAGATTCATGACCAAATAACTCAGAGTCAATTAAGCCTTCACTCAGTGTTGAGCAGTTTAGAGCAATCAAAGGTTGATCCCAACGTTTTGACAGGTAATGCAGCCTTTGAGCGACCAGTTCTTTACCTGTCCCTCGCTCACCAATGATCAGCACGGGTCTTTCGATTGGGGCTAACTGAGACACTTTATCGAGAACAGAGAGAAAACTTGGAGATTCACCAATAAGATTCTGCTGCATAACGGGCCCTTGTGTGGTTTGCGTATTGGTCGCCATTCTCCAGAGGAAGTGGTGGTGAAAATTACCAATACTTGGTTAAATTTATCATAGCATGGGTTGGGATAATCACCATGTTATTGTAACTCTTTGATAATAAATAGCTAAGAAGTTGGCACGCAACTTGGATTACTTATGGCAGGTTTAACAACAAACGTAAATTTGTGAGCAGGTGGTTGAGAATCCAAACGGCGATTTAAAAACTATTTGTTATCACTGCCATTAAGGAGTTTCCCATGGGTATTTTTTCTCGCTTTGCAGACATTGTAAATTCAAACATTAGTTCACTATTAGATAAGGCTGAAGATCCTGAAAAGATGATTCGCCTGATTATCCAAGAGATGGAAGACACACTGGTAGAGGTTCGCACGAACTCGGCTAAAGCTATTGCAGACAAGAAAGAACTCGCGCGTAAAGTTGAAGCTATCGAGTCACAGATCCTAGATTGGCAAAATAAAGCGACGCTGGCGTTGACCAAGCAGCGTGAAGATCTAGCTAGAGCGGCGTTGATTGAAAAGCAAAAACTCGAAGACATCATTAAGAGCCTTCATACAGAGCAAACTTTGGTGCATGAAACCATTGAAAAACTCACCCGTGAGATTGGCAAGCTTGAAACCAAAATCGAAGAAACTCGCGCCAAGCAGCAAGCACTAATGATCCGTAATAATGCCGCAAGCAATCGTCGTGATGTACAAAAACATCTGCACTCAAGCAAAACCAGCGACGCGATGGCGAAGTTTGAGCAATTCTCACGTAAAGTGGATGAATTGGAAGCTGAAGCGGATGTTTACGCCAAAACGGGTAATGCAAAATCTCTGGATCAAGAGTTCGCAGAGTTACAAGCGCAAGATGACATTGAAAAAGAACTGGCGAAATTGAAGCAACAAGTTGAAAACCGCGATAAATAATTTAGGAGCAGCCCATGTCAACCTTTCTAATTGCAGGCCCACTGATTGCCTTCTTAATCTTTGTGGCGCCGCTATGGTTATTCTTACATTACCGCAGCAAGAAGAAATCCAGCAATGGTCTTTCAGAAACAGATCTTCAACGTCTGCATAAGCTTTCTGCGCAAGCCGAATCCATGCAAGACCGAGTGAAAACGCTAGAAAAAATACTGGACGCGGAGTCGCCGAACTGGAGACGAAACTATGAATAGAGATCTGTATCGAGATCCCATTCAAGGCAAGCTATCAGGTGTATGTGCAGGGTTAGCGAACTATTTTGGCCTAGAAGTTTGGCTGGTTCGTATTCTGGTGATATCTGCGGCGCTGCTTGGTGGGAGCTTTCTGATATTGCTGGCGTATATTGCGCTGACTTTCATGCTGGAAAAGCAGCCTATTCAATATGTCAATGAGATGAAGGCTAAACAAGAGCACACGTTGAAGCAAAAGCCTTGGGAAAAAGGACAAACGGCTGAGTCTTTATTGGACACGTTGGAGGGGGATTTCCAGAAGTTAGAGTCCAGTGTCCGCAATATGGAAGCTTATGTGACCTCTGATACTTTCAAGGTCGACCGCGAATTTAAGAAGATGTAATTTCAGTATCGGAAAAGTATCGTATAACGGCTTGGGTAGTTTATCCCAAGCCGTTATTTTTTTTAGCAATTTTACCGGAATAAATCTTGCGATAGCTGGTAAGTTGCATGTGGGTAATCTATGTTATAAAAATACTTATAGATATGGATGATCGATAATGTACAAAGCCTGCGCAGTTCTTATGATGACCTTAGCTGGGTTATCAGGGTGTGGGAAGGAGCTCCCTCCGGTCCCTGAACCCGAATCCAGACCCGCCAAACTTTTTACCGTCTCTGTGGGCAGCAATGCCTTTGAACGAGACTTTCCGGCGACGACCGAAGCGGGTGATAAAGCCGTTTTAGCTTTTCGTGTCCCAGGCCTATTGCAAACCATCGACGTCACATCAGGACAAGATGTTTCCAAAGGTGATCCACTCGCTACGCTCAATCCCGACGAGTATCAACTGCTTGAAAAACAAGCGAGAGCGAATTTTAAACTTGCTGATGTTCAATATCAACGGTCAATCAAACTGCGAAAAGATCGCGTAGTCTCTGAGCAAGATTTTGACCAAGCCAAAGCCAACCATAACTCAGCGCGGGCGGTGCTTAATCAAGCCAAAGCGAATCTAGGTTATACCACTTTGGCCGCTCCTTATGACGGAACGATCTCTATCATCCCTGCTGAAAATCACGAATATATCGCTGCGAAGCAAGGCGTGATGAATATTCAAACCAATCAGATCCTTAAAGTGGTTTTCTTACTGCCTGATCAATTGATTACCCGTTTTTCATCAGGCTTTGAGACCGATGCCACCATGATATTCGACGCGTTTCCAGAGCACTCTTACAGTCTCACTTTTCAAGAAGTGGATACAGAAGCCGATCCAAAAACAGGCTCTTATAAAGTCACTATGATCATGGAAAGACCTAGTGATGTCGGTATTTTACCGGGTATGTCAGGTACGGTTAATTTGGTATCTGCACTCGCAGCGGCCACAAAAATACCCACCTCAGCAATGATGACCAATGGCGATGAGGTCTCTGTATGGCGTGTTAATAACGATGGCATTGTTGAGAGCGTTTCCATTGTTATCGATGATAAACGTCAAATTGTATCTGGGCTGAGTGATGGAGACCGCATTGTGACTTCAGGGGTTCATGGCCTTGAACCGGGCGTTGAGGCTGTAAAATTTCTCTTTTTTCAACCAATATCACCTGACTTTTTGAGCACTTTTTTCGTCTAAATTAGCTTAAATACTGTGCAG
>NZ_CANLBV010000004.1 GCF_947488985.1 uncultured Vibrio sp. | reverse complement strand
ACTTGGAGTAGCAGTTTCCAGCGAATATCAGTTAGCATTGTTCTTGGCATGGTATTGGTTATGGTTTTACTTTTGGCAAAGCAAATTATAACTCTTTACCATGCTATTCAAAAAACACTCACGAAAGATCAACACGCCCTAGTAATGTTTTAATATTTTTCATGTTGAACCTCATTGGTGCTCTTTGACGCCCTGACGGTCGCAGTCAGGGCATAGTGTTATAACGGAGCGGTTTGGTTGAGTCGTTACGCGATCTTAGTCATTTCGTTGACAGTGAAGCTTGCGATAGAGCCTTCAGTTGCGGTCATGTAGTCAGCTAGGTGCTGGTTGCCCATGTGAGCCTGCCAAAGTTCACGTGATACCCAGTTTTCATAAAAAGTAAAATGCGCTGGGTTGTCGTTGTCTTGATGAAGATCATAGTTGATGCAACCTTCTTCAGCACGAGTCACCTCGATAAGCTTTAGTAGTTCGGTTTTTACAAGTTCAATTTTGTCGTCATTGGCTTTGATGTTTGCAACGATAGTTAATGTAGTCATGCGATGTTCCTTTAATTATTAGATACTGAAACCGGCAGTATTATTGATGTCTATATTGTTTTAGTGATAAGCCAGTCCGTCATATCACGCTGAGTCACTCACTAAATGTAGTTCAGGTAATACACTCAATTACCGATAAAAAATTGAAAGATATTCAAATTATTTTTGATAATTAAACGTTTGAATACGTTACTTTTTGAACTAAGCAATCTGAGTCATTTCGTTTAGAGTGAAGCTTGCGACTGAGCCTTCGGTTGCTGCCATGTAGTCAGCAAGGTGTTGGTTGCCCATATGTGCCTGCCAAAGTTCACGTGATACCCAGTTTTCATAAAAAGTGAAATGCGCTGGGTTTTCGTTGTCTTGGTGAAGGTCATAGTTGATGCAACCTTCTTCAGTACGAGTTACCTCGATAAGCTTTAGTAGTTCGGTTTTTACAAGTTCGATTTTGTCGTTATTGGCTTTGATGTTTGCAACAATCGTTAATGTAGTCATAGGAGTTTCCTTCGTGCTGCGCTTAGTGCGCTGCGTTGTTGGTATGAAGGTATAATAGTGCGAACATTAGCAATTAAAAACAGCCTATCGTTTGATTTATTATCAATTTTAATTTGATAATTGCCTTTTAATATTCCATATGTTGCGATATAAAAGGAGTCATCATCAGGTCTCATTAACACATTAATTAAAGGTAACGGTTATGCTCTTAGAGGATTTGCAGGTCATTTTGAAAGTCGCAGAGTTTCGCAGCATCACCGCTGCCGCGACAAATCTGGATATGCGCACCGCAACAGCCAGTGCAGCGGTGAAACGTGTCGAGGCGTCGTTAGGGGCAGAGTTGTTTGTGCGTACCACTCGTCATTTACGTTTGTCTTCTGCTGGAGAGCGTTACCTACCCCAGTGTGAAGAGGCGTTAAAGATGCTTGAAAAAGCCAAAATGAACATGCGTGAAGAACTGGGGGTTATTGATGGTGAGATTCGAATTGCGCTTTCGTCAGATTTAGGCCGAAACGTGATCACACCTTGGCTTGATGATTTTTTGTTGGACTACCCAAACGTGTCACTCCGCTCAAGTATCAGTGACAGTAACATTGACTTTTATCGGGACTCCGTTGATATAGCGCTGCGTTATGGAGCTCCTACCGATGCCAGCATGTATGGTTTTAAAATTTGCGATGTACCGAGACTTTTGTGCGTCAGCCCAGAGTATTTAGAAAAATATGGGGTTCCATCCGAGCCGGATGACCTGCTTGAACATAATGCCCTGTTTTACCAGCTGCATGATATTTTGCAAAATGAGTGGCTGTTTAATGATGGAAAAGAGACCGTCAAGGTGAAACTGAAGGGCAATAGAGCATCTAATGATGGTGATCTTGTTCGGCGCTGGTGTGTTGCAGGTAAAGGGGTAGCAATCAAGTCTTGTCTCGATATGGCCGATGACTT
Organism: uncultured Vibrio sp.; assembly: GCF_947488985.1. Lineage (GTDB taxonomy): Bacteria > Pseudomonadota > Gammaproteobacteria > Enterobacterales > Vibrionaceae > Vibrio. The sequence goes on along the minus strand of NZ_CANLBV010000004.1, from coordinate 88,457 downwards.
GCTGACAGGAAAAGTGATCAACGTAATGGCGGACTATAAGCCGACATCGACCGAGCTATGGTTAATATGCCCAAGCCGACAATCCATTACCCCAACCGTCCGCCTATTAAGGGATATGCTCAGAGAAAAGACTGAACAGATTCTCATCCAAATGAAGGACAAAGGGATTCTGTTGGGTTAACTGTTGAGGTTGTGAGGGCGTGGCAATTGCCTGCCCTCAGTAAAGCGGTGATGGTCTTAATTACTGATGGTTGTCCAACCACTCACGAGTCACATCATCAACCGCTAACTCCGCACGGCAAACCTTATAATCCAATTCTGCGATGATTTCATTTGAAAAACGCAATTGATCTAGCTGTGCCAACTGTGCTTGAGTAAATACGGTTGATCTGTCTTGTCGAAGTAATAATACGGCGCGATCAACGATACCCAATAATCCTTTGGGCTCTTTTAATTCACGGATAGTAAATTGGTGGTGCAAGAACTGTGGCTTCCATAATGGCACAATAACCCACTCATTATTTTCAACCGCATGTTCATAGGCACCAAAGCAATCCTCTTCTGTACCAGAGTGAAAATGATAACCCACATCGCTTAATCCATATTGGTCCATCATTTCAATAGAGAATCGGGTAATGCCAGCACCTGGGTTAATACCTTGAATGTGTTTGTTGGTACGCTTAACGACTTCTGGTTTTAATAGGTCACTGATTTGTGAAACAACCTCTTCAGGTACATAATCGGGCACACCCCATAGGGCGTACGGGTTATAGTGCATACCTAACTCTAACAAAGGCTCTACCGTTTCAACATCGGATTTATAGATACCATGGCTTGAAGGTAACCAGGCCGAAGAGAGCATATCGATACGGCCCGCTTTTAGATTTTGGAAATTTTCTTGATGTGGTGCGTAGACACGTTCCACTTGAAAACCCATATCAGTTAAGACATGGCTAACTATGGATGCAGTAACGCGATGAAAAGATAGATCGGTAACACCGATATTGATAATGTTAGACATAAAGTGACCTTATGATAAAAGAAAAATAGGTTTTAAAATCGTATTTAAAGTGCCGTGAGGCCGGAATAGAGCATCTTTGTTCCCGTAAAAAACAGAACGCTATAACTTATCTTGTAAATCAAATCTTGAGAGATGATATTCACCATCCACACACCGGTCCTAACCCCCAAAAACGCAATCGGCACCAAAACTAACGAGGTCATCAAGTTTTGCATATCGAGCTGCCCCATATAGCTGTAAGGGATCAATTTGATAAAATTAAGCACGGTGAAAAACACCACACTGGTGCCGATTAACTGCTCTTTCGGCAGATTTTTAGGCAGTAGATGCATGCTCGCAGGAGGCCCTCCTGCATGGGCAATCGTACTGGAAAAGCCAGATAGCATACTCAATGCATAGCCTTTTATCGGGTGGCTGAACGCATACTGCTTGAGTAAAAATTTTTGCGCTAAAAAGACCAAAGCCAGCCCCCCAATGATCAATTCAACAACCTGTGTAGGCAGGCTACCCATAAAATAGGCCGCACTCATTACGCCCAAAATAGCAAAGGGCATCATGCTTTTAAGCTCGACGTAATTGCAGTTCTCGCGGTGGTAAAACAGCGCCATTAAATCCATACCACACAATAATGGTAATAAAATCGCAGCGGCTTGAACTGGTGACACGCTCATCGCCATCAAAGGTACCGATAGCATCCCCAAAATACCGCCGACTCCTCCCTTGCCCATGCCATAGAAAAAAACGGCAGGTATTGCTGCAACATAAAACCAAAGGTCTGTGATCATGATATGTAAACCAAGAAAATACGTAGATGAAAACAAGTATATTTGAGCAAAAAGCTTGTAAAGCCATTCACTCAAATAAGGGGGAATACAAAGTTGGCTTAAGCGATTTGGGTCATTTCGTTTACAACGAAGCTAGCCACACAGCCTTCAGTTGCTGCCATATAATCGGCAAGGTGTTGGTTGCCCATATGTGCCTGCCAAAGTTCACGTGATACCCAGTTCTCATAAAAAGTGAAATGCGCTGGGTTTTCGTTGTCTTGGTGAAGGTCATAGTTGATGCAACCTTCTTCGGCGCGAGTGACGTCGATTAATTTCAAAAGCTCTGCTTTTACCAGTTCAATTTTGTCTTCATTAGCCACAATGTTTGCAACGATAGTGAGCTTAGTCATAGGGTGTTCCTCTGTATGGAATTGAAGCAGCTGATGGTGTGCTGCGTTGTTGGTTTGGGTGTATATTAGGGTGAATATTGCAAACCAAAAACAGCCTATAAATTGATTAATTATCAAAATAAAATTGATAATTAGTGTGATCAGTTTCACTGGAGAGGAAGTGAGCGCCTGTTGTGTAGTAGGTAGGCAACTTATCTATTTATTTTTGATAATTAATCAAACAATACCGCGTTTTTACTGTGTAAAATTTGCCGTAGGATGGCCAAATCAATTTCAATTCATTGGATAAATAGCCATGTCACAGATACATTTCCAACAGGGCCCAATACGCCCACCATCAGAAGCAGACAGCCTGCTTATCAGAACGACACAGGGTTGCCCGTGGAATAAATGTAAGTTTTGCACCCTTTTTGAAGGCATGGCGTTCTCTATTCGTCCGGTTGAAGATATTAAGCGTGATATCTGGGCGGCGAAGGCGTTTTATAAAAACAAAACCTTTGATAGCTGTTTTTTGCAAGATGGCGACTCATTCGCTATGGAAACCCAAGACTTACTTGACGTGCTCAATACACTGAAAGAGGCCTTTCCAGATCTTAAACAGATCAGCTCTTATGGCCGAGCGCAGACCATGACTAAAAAATCGCCAGCGGAGATGAAAGCAATCTGCGACGCTGGGCTAAATATGCTTTACTGCGGTATGGAGTCGGGATCTATCGAGGTTCTAAAACTGATGAAAAAGGGGATCACCCCGAAATCAATCTTGAAGTCAGCCGAATATGCCAAGCAAGCGGGTATGAAAATGATGACCTTCATTATCCTTGGCTTAGGTGGAAAAGAACTGTCAGAGCAACATATCGCAGGAACGGCCGAGCTACTGAATCAAATCAACCCAGACGAAATTCGCATACTCTCGCTGGCGGTTAAATCGGGAACTGAATTGGATGAGTTAGTACAAAGTGGGCAATTTACGCCACTGACAGAGCGAGAGATGCTTGAAGAGCAGTATCAGCTTATCAGCAAGCTAGATGGTGTGACGGGAAATTATGGAAACTACCACGGCATCAATGTGTTGATGGAACTCAATGGTCAATTACCACAAGATAAAAAGACATTTTTGCGCACCATTGACCACTTTATGATGATGAGTGAAAACGACCAGAATAACTTTATTTTAGGTCGCCGCACGCACTATTACGCCACATTGAGTGATATGCGTAATCAGCTTATGTATGACAGCGTACAAAGAGAACTAGACCGCATTCAACAAGACAAGTTTGGCGTTCTGGACGATATCTTCTATCAACTTCGCCAACGCATGATCTAATGGTAAGGAGCAGGTCAATGAATAATCTAGATAACTGGACAATTCAAAACGAAAACCCACACCACTGGTCGTTTAAAAATGGAACCCTTACGATGCAGGTTCAAGAGGGCAATATTTTTGGTGCAGGAGCCAAGGATGTGGATAACATCTTTATTTATCCGGTAGACAAACGAGAATACAGCGCACAGGTGACAATTGCTCTAGATCCTAACCTTACTTTCGAGCAGGCTGGACTGGGTATTTACTGGGACAATGATAACTACATAAAAATCAGTAAAGAGATGTTTATGGGTGAGCGTTCACTGGTGTTTGTTGTAGAGCAAAATGGTGAGCCGAATATTAAACATCGCTTAATATTCGATGAGTCCTCTGTATCGGTAAAGTTGGAAAAAAGCGATACTAATGTTAGTGCTTTTTATCGAACGCAAGATAACGACACATGGCAGCCAATTATAAGCACTGCTGTACTATCAGGGCGTGAGCAAGGCGTTATGCTTTACACGTTTAGCGGGCGAGTCATTGCGCCTAATTTCGCAAAATTTAGTGAGTTTGAGCTAACTGATTTGAACTAATGTGTATCCTTTATAAGATGAACTGGCCTGCTCCATTAATGAAGATTGAGTGGGTTAGTTAAAGGGGCAGCTTCACAAGGTTGTAAATCCAGGATATCCAGTTAAGTGACGTTGCCATACTTTTAATAATTCATGCGTTGCTAAATTAGAAACTTCGCTAAAACGGAATTGTCCAGAGACGTGCTAGAGCTGTAAGGTAATAGCTGTGCTTCCCACATAAAAAGTTCGCTACTTTAATGTGAAAATTAAGATCTTTCCCAACCAGTCCTCCTCCAAAGCCCTTATAAATAAAGGGCTAACGGCTTACATTGGACTTTTCGCTGAAATGGGCGCAAACCCCCGAGTAGCATGGTCGTGAATGGGTCAAAGAACTTTACGGTGCCTGCCATCAACAGGAATGCGCCCAACAAGCCAGTTAGAATTTTTTGTGCCTTTAGAGACAGCGCGTCACTTGAGTTGTATGAGCGAAATAGGAAAAAGCCGGTGATTAAAAACATCGATCCGATTAACGTAAGCTCAAGAACCAGTTGTTGTGTACTCATAGTCATAACCTTTCAGTGATAAGGGGTGGTGTCGTCGTTTGATGTGCTTATCTTATGCAGGTTATGAGCATTCAAAAATAGACAATGTTGAATGTGATAAATACATATTTGAAAGATTGAAAGATTGAAAGATTGAAAGATTGAAAGTGCCAATTAAAAAGGCCCTGCTGTAAAAATACAGTAGGGCCTTGGTATTAATCTGTCTGACTTAATCAGCTATTACGCTTGGTTAAGTACTTCCGCTAAGCGTTTCACCGCTTCGGTCAATTCCTCTGGATTAGCGTTAGTGAAGTTTAAGCGCAGTGCAGCTTTTGCTTCATCAGCCTTTGGATAGAACACTGGGCTTGGCACAACCGCCACACCATTTGAAAGAAGGGTCTTCGCCAGTTCGAAGGTGTCACACTCTGGGATTTCGACCCAAATGAACATTCCGCCATCAACGGATTTTAATACGCAGTCTGCAGGTAGCTGTTTCTCGAGTTCTGAAAACAGCACTTCATAACGAAACTTGTACAACGTGCGAATGTTTTCCATGTGCAGGTTGAAATCTTCATGCTTTAGAAGACCAACAAGCAGCGCTTGCATTGGTACACTTGAGTGTAAATCTGCGCCTTGCTTCACTTTAATCAGTGGCTCAAGGTAGCTGCGTTTACCGGTTACCGCGCCAATACGTAAGCCTGGCGATGCAATCTTAGAGAATGAACGAAGAACGATAGAGTTGTCTGGGCAGAAAGATGAAACCAACGGTAGCTCTGTTCCTGTGAAGCGCAGCTCACGGTATGGCGCATCTTCAATGAATGCCACGTTGTATTTGATACAAAGCTCCGCTACTTTTTGACGAGTTTCCGTTGTCCAACATACGCCCGTTGGATTATGGAAATCTGGCACCGCATAGAACATCTTTGGAGATTGCTGTTCAAAGCATGTTTCTAGTTCGTCTAGGTTAGGGCCAAATTCAGTTTGAGACACAGTCACAATGTTCGCTTGAACCAAACCAAACACTTGCATCGCGCCCAAGTAGCTTGGCGCTTCCATTACAACCACATCATTCGGATCAACATACGCACGCGCAATTAAATCCAAGCCTTGTTGAGAGCCGGTGCAAATCATTGCTGTGTGCGACTCTGGCAATTGGTAGCTTTGTGTTAAGTGGTCAAGCAACGGGCCATAGCCAGCCGTTGAACCGTATTGGAAAACTTCAGTCATATTGGCTAGGTTTTCTAGCGTTGGCTTCATCAAATCGATAGGGAACGTTTTCTGATCAGGCAAACCACCGGCCAATGAAATGACATTGGGATCGCTTGCGGCTGCGAGGATTTCTCGAATGTATGAAGATTGAATCTGTTGCAATGACTGTGCGATTTCCATGTGTTGTGTCTCGTTGTTTTTGATTTTTATTTTGTCGGTTGATATTACACGGCAATTGTAAAAAGCAACGTGTCCGTTTATGCTGTTAAACATGTCCATTTATGCTATTTAGTCGATGTCACGTCAACACATCTCCCGAATCAATGATGTCCTTTTCCATATTCATCAAGATATTAGTCAACCTTTGTCTGCCAAAGAGCTATCCAATATCGCAGCCTATTCAGAGCAACATTTTCAGCGCACCTTCAAAAGTGTGGTCGGGGAGTCGCTGCATCAATACATCCGACGCACTCGAATGGAGTATGCGGCCAATCAATTGATGTTTGATACCAGTTCGTCGGTGGTGGAGATAGCCACAAAGTGTGGTTTCAGTTCAGTGTCTTCGTTTAGCCGCGCTTTTAAAGCGACCTTTAACATGTCGCCAGGTGAGTGGCGTAAACACGATTTACAGATCGCCGAAAAGCCCTATTTGAAAGATCCTGAAGTGGCGGCAGGATATTTGAATGTCGCGCAACGAATGCTACCTGAGCCTAAGATCATTGAAGTGCCTGAGCGCATGGCAGCCTATGTTCGACATACGGGCTATAACCGTTCTATTCGTAATGCGTGGTTGATATTGAAAGCGTGGGCGAACTCCGAACAACGCAATTTCTCGAGCCAATTTGGTTTGCATCACTCGAATCCTGCTTGGGTTGAGATGGATCAGTGCCGCTATGTAGCGTGCATCGCGATTGACCAACCGATTAAGTATCGCAGTGTCGTTAACCAGATGGTGATTCCTGGTGGTTTGCACGCGGTGTTTCGACTCAGTGGCCGTTATGGTGAGCTACTACCACAGATCAGCATGGTATTAGAAAAGTGGCTACCTACGTCTGGCTTCAAGCAGCGTTCGACCCCAGCTTATGTGCATTATCATCAGAATCATTTTCTCAATAGTGAGGAGGTGTTTGAACTCGACTTCTACCTGCCTGTCAGTTTTTATTAAGCATGACTATTTTGTTAAGTGTGGTTGTATTTTTTAACTATAATTTTACGCTTTTGTTGTGGCCAATAGGCTCGCTCAATGATGGGGGCGTTTTGAGTGAGCGGGCAAATGTAAGTGAGATTGGTTGATCATCGACCCTAACTAAAGGGTGACAATGCATTGGTTAAGCGCTAGCATTCCCGGCAATTGCAAATAGTTCTTAATATCAACTGCTAGTAAATATGACCATTACTCACAAAGATTATCTGAAAATCGCGTTCCCTTTCATTATCTCCACGGTGACGCAGCCCCTGCTTGGCGCTGTCGATACTGCTGTTATCGGCCAACTTGGCATTGCTGAACTGATTGGTGGCGTGGCGATAGGCACCATCATTATGAACACCATGTATTGGTTGTTTGGTTTTTTCCGTGTCAGCACCACAGGGCAAAGTGCGATGGCATTGGGGAAAGGGAAGCGCTCTGAGCTAGCGGGCAGCTTGATGCGTCCATTCGTGCTGTCTGGTTTGGTGGGGTTGATCTTTATCTTGATACAACCCTTCATCTGGCAAGGGGCGATGTGGGTGATAGAGCCTGAAGCGAACGTGGCAGAGCAAGCGTATATCTACTTCAGTATTTTGATTTATGGTGCGCCCTTTGTGCTGCTTAATTACACTATTATCGGTTGGTTGATGGGACAGGCGAAAGCCAAAGAAGTCCTTTACACGCAAGTGTTTGGTAACGTGCTGAACATTGTATTAGACGCGGTGTTCGTCCTCTATTTCGACTTAGGTGTTGCGGGTGTGGCATACGCAAGTTTGATCGCACAGATCACCACCTTTGCGATTGGTATGACGCTGGTTATGAAGACCAGCAACATCTCGATCTCTGAGTTCCTGCAAGGCTCGAAGATGACCAAGCAAGACCTGTCGACTATCATCTCTTCGAATACTGACCTACTGTTACGCACGATTTGTATCTTAGTATTCTTTAACATGATGGCGCGTACAGGCTCAAAGCTGGGTACCGATGTTCTGGCCGCTAACGCGATCTTGATGCAGGTAACCTTTATCGTGAGCTATATGTTTGATGGTATTGCTAATGCATCGAGCGTGTTTGCGGGTAAAGCGGTAGGACAGAAGAATCCTTCAATGTTGGACTGTGTGTTAAGGCTTAACTTCCAATGGACAGCTGGTTTTATTGCTGCGCTGACGCTGTTGACCTTGGTATCTAAAGACAGCATTGTTTTCTTGTTTACCGATATTCCAGCGCTGGTTGTCTTGTATCAAGAGACGGCTCCGTGGTTGATTGTATTCCCGCTGGTGGCAGGCTTTGGCTTAACGGTTTACGGCATCTTTACTGGCACAGGCACCACCCGTCCGGTTCGAGATTCTAGTATTGCTACATTATTGGTGTTCTTGGCTGTGCAGGCGGTTGCCGTTAATTGGTGGGGGAATCATGGTCTATGGCTCGCGTTTACGCTGTTTTACCTTGGGCGGATTGCATTTTTATACCCATACATAGCTCAGGTTAAGCATAAGTGTTCCCTAGCCGAAGCATAAGTATTACCTAGCCGACAATGCAGCGTCGGCTTAACCTTCGCGTTATTGTTTTAGTCTTCGCCTTATAACTTCATTGCTCGCTCGAATACTCTTTAAAAGCGCTTCACCATACAGCGAAGCGCTTGGCATGCTGGGGTAAATGAAACGGCCAATTTAATGCGGCCAAGTTCAATGTTCACTTTTCATCAAGTCGGCTAAATGATAAGATTTGTTATGTTATAACACTTGCCTATGAGTACTTGCGTGAACGCCTCACTGTTGTCTGTTGACCGATTAACGATCAAAACCGCTTCGAAAACCCTTTTCCAAGATATCCAGTTCGATGTATATCGAGGTGAGCTGTTGGCGATCATGGGACCTTCAGGCATTGGTAAGTCGATGCTTTCACGAGCGATTGCCGGCTTTACACCAGATACAGTCGAGGTGGACGGCGATATTTCTCTGTCAGGTCAAGCGGTGTGTGGTTTACCTATGTTGCAAAGAACCGCAGCACAGCGACCAGCGGTTATCTTCCAAGATGCGCTTCAAGCGCTAAACCCTCTTGTCTCCATTGAAGGTCAGCTTAGCCTGGCGTTGACGGGGACTCGCACTAAGCTTAAATCAGCAGACAAAATCAAACTGACTGAATTGTTGGTACAACTTGGTTTCCCTAATCCAGAAATCCTCTTGCCGTTATACCCGAGCCAAATTTCGGGAGGGCAGCGCCAACGAGTATGTATCGCGATTGGGTTGTTGAGTAACGCCGATATCATCATTGCCGATGAGCCAACCAGCGCCTTAGATCCAGTCACCGAGCAAGAGATACTCAAGCTGATTCGAGACAATGTTAAGCAACGACAAATCGGTGGCTTGTTGATTACTCACGATCTGCACAGCGCCTTAGCTTGTGACAAATTGCTGGTGATCGACGATGGCGGTGTGGTGGCGTATGGCGCGCCAAAGCAAGCGCTGGAGTCGAGCTCTCATGCGTTCTGTTGTTCACTCAGAGATCTCATCGCATGAGTTCGACCTTATCATTAAATTCAGAAGCCTTGTCGCCAATGTCAGTGATTGCTCCACAAACACCGCTCGAAATTAAGTTTGAGAATGTCGGTATTCATTATTACTCAATCCCCAGTTGGTTGGGAGGCAAGGCGTTTAAAGCATTGCACAACATCGACCTAACTGTTAACGATAAGAGCTTAGCTATTGTTGGGCGCTCTGGTGCCGGTAAATCTACGCTGATTGAACTGTTGTTTGGTTTGAAAGCGCCAACTCTCGGTAGCATCAGCTTGTTTGGTCACTCGCTGCCGATTCGTAATAGCAAAGCGCAAGCCACGGTGTGTCGTTTGATCCAATTGGTGCCACAAGAACCACACACCAGTCTTAACCCTTACTACACCGTTCGACAGATTTTAGCCGAGCCGCTGAGCAACCTAGATGTTTCTGGCACTCATGAAAGTATCATTGAAGAGACGCTGTTGGATGTTGGCTTACCTGCCACATTGCTATCACTGAAACCCAATCAGCTTTCTACCGGCCAAGCTCAACGTGTGGCTATTGCTCGGGCGCTTGTCGTTAGACCCGCAGTACTGGTTGCCGATGAGCCAACCAGTAGCCTAGATCCAGTCAATCGCCAGAGGCTATTGGACTTATTTAATTCATTGAAAAAGAAGCGCGACATGCGCCTTATTTTGGTGACACACGACCTAGGCGCAGCACAAGCGCTTTGCGAACAAATTCTGGTTCTTGACCATGGCGAGATGGTGGAGTATGGACCGACACCTCAAGTGATGAGCGAACCTGCTCATCCAGCGACTCAGATGCTGATCGAATCTCAGCCTCTTTCGAAATCTACTTGTTAAACACAACCTTATTTATTACGAAATACCGTTTATTAACAAACACAGTTTACAGAGAGCAATAACTATGCGTTTTAATTCAATCAAACTGGCTTGCGCTCTAGCGCTGGCTCTGCCTTTGACGGGCTGTTTTGACTCTCAACCAGAGTCGAGCGAAGCTGCGGTCAAATCTGAAATTCGTGTTGCGATGATGCAACCACCAAGAACAGGTCTATCGCCACTTTCTGATGACGCGTTCAAATTATCGCGTTGGAGCACGGCTGAAACGCTAGTTAACCTAAGCCCAACTTCAGAAGCTGAGCCAATGCTGGCAACGGATTGGAAGCATGTTGATCCCCTGACTTGGCAATTCACGGTTCGTCAAGGTGTTAAATTCCACGATGGGTCTACATTAACAGCAGAGTCTGTTGTGAACTCTTTACAGAAAGCGTTAGAAGCGGCGCCTAAGCCACGCATCCTAGATGATGTAGAGCTAGAAGTGAAAGCGATGGACAACTACCGCGTAGAGATCAAAACCAGCTTTGATGACCCTCTTCTACCAAGCCGTTTATCAAGCCCTCAATTAGCGATCCTAGCAGCAAGCGCGTACCAAGAAGATGGTCGTGTTAGCCCAATTGGCGCAGGTACTGGTCCGTTTGAATTGACTGAAATTAACGGTACAACTAGCGCGAAACTGAAACGTTTCGATGGTTACTGGGGTGAAAAAGCACAAGTTGAATCTGTAATTGCAGAATATGTTCCTAACGGTTTTGCTCGTGCGGCTGCTCTAAGAACAGGTACGGCAGACATCGTTGAAGCGGTGCCAGTTTCACAAATCGCGACCATTGATTCGAACCTGCTTTACGAAGTAGCCATGCCTCGTACCAACACGCTTTACCTGAACAATAAGTCAGGTGTGTTCAGCGATATTAACTTACGTAAGGTTGCGGCGGCTGCAGTAGACCGTGAGCAAATCGTGAGTACTGTTTATGAGAACCACGCGGACATCGCGCAAGGTCTGCTAGGTCCTGCACTTGCTTGGGCTGAGCCGATTCGACCTGAAGGTCAAGCCGTCGATAAAACGCTAAAAGCAAACGGTGAAAGCATTGTTATCGGTACCTTTACTGACCGTGCTGAGCTTTCAGAAGTGGCTGCACTACTTAAACAGCAATTTGAAGCGGCTGGCTTCAAAGTTGAGCTGGATATCCGTGAGTACGCTCAGATCGAAAACGATGCGCTATCAGGCAAGTTTGATGCGTTCATCCTTTCTCGTGCAACCGTTCTAGATTCGGGTGACCCGGTGGCTTACATGATGAGTGACTTTGGCTGTAAGGGTTCATTCAACCTTGGTCAATTTTGTTCTCAAGAAGTAGACCAAGCGCTGACTCACGCAGACCTGCAACCACTAGGTGCACTGCGTCAGCAAGCGATCATTGAAGCGGAACAAAAAATCCTCAATGACTTCGCTGCTATTCCACTGCTTCACGAACGTGTGATTCAAGGTGAAAGCGAGCGTGTAAGCAATGTAGTTCGTGACCCAAGTGAGCGTCGCTTGGTTGATCAAACTACTCAAGTTAACCCGACAACACAGGTTAACTAAATAAATGCTATCTGCTGAGACTCTGCGTCGAACCTTATTTATCTTGACGCCTTGGCTGTCAAGAATCGCCTCACTGATTGTGGTGGTGATTCTTGTTGGCTTGATGCCTGACATTGCAGGCATCGATCCAAGCCAATCTATCCTGCGGGCGAGAGCGGGGCAACAACACCTGCTTACGCCTGAAGCTTTAGCGGCGGTACGTGCTGATCTTCAGCTTGACCGTTCGGCAAGTGAGCGCTTGATCGACTGGATAGGAAGTGCCTTTTCGGGTGATCTGGGTAAATCATGGATTGATGGTTCTTCGGTTGCATTAGGTATTCAAAAAACAGCGTCTACATCTCTGTTTTTGATGTCTAGCGCACTTTTGATGACTTTCGTACTGTGCGGTGCCGGTTTACTTGCTACCTTGCGCAGTTGGAAGAAGGGTAAATTAGGGCAGAGTTACAGCAGTTTAAGCACCGTATTAATATCGTTGCCAGAGTACGTGGTGGCTTCGGTATTAATACTGGTGTTCTCGATCTGGTTAGGTTGGCTACCACCGTATGGTTGGCAAGGCTGGCAAGATATCTGGCTACCGAGTTTAGCGCTCGCACTGCCTGCTAGCGGCCTGTTTAGTCGTCTACTTAGAGACAGTTTACAACGCGTTCTTAATGAACCTTGGGTGATCACTTGGCTCAGTGCCAACGTTCACTCTAATCAAATTATTCGCTTTGCGCTGAAAAGAGCGTTGAGCAGCCTGATCCCACAAATCGCGATGATCGTGATTGGTTTAACTGGTGGCGCAGTCGCGGTTGAGCTTATCTTCTCGATTCCGGGTATCGGGCGCATGATTCTTGGTGCCGCGAAAGCGCAAGATCTACCTATACTGCAAGGTGGCTTATTAGTATTGCTGCTGTTTTCGATTGCGGTAAGTAGTATCAGCTTGTTTGTTCAGCAGCTGATTTTGGGCCATAGCCTGAAAAGCGGTAAGTTAATCAGTAGCCACTCTTCGTTTCGTTTTACTCAGAGCCGCGCCAAGCGTGTCACTGCTTTTGCGATCATCTCATTCCTAATTGCTATCGTGGTATGGGCTGCATTCCGAGACCCATATACTAGCCAATTTGCACGTTTGGCTTCACCGAGCTGGCAAGCGCCTTTGGGTGCAGATGGCATTGGGCGAGACCTGTTAGCGAGAATTGGCTCTGGTATGGTCGCGACCTTCCAAGCGGGTATTCTGGCAACGTTCTTGAGCTTGGTGACGGGCATTATCATGGGTTTCAATACTCGTTTTAGCCAAGGTCTTATCGAGATCACTAAGGGCATCCCTTACATCATTGCAGGCCTTTTGGTTGCGGGCTTAACAGGGATGAATCCGAACAGTGCATTAATCGCGATTGTATTGGTATCTTGGGCACCATTAGCGGCGCACTGCTCTAGTTTAATTGTGGAAGCCAAGGCTCAACCTTATACGCACCTCGCGCCATTGTGGGGTACCAGCAAGCTTAGAATCTTCCGCTTCTACTTGCTTCCGTATGTGTTACCGCCGTTGCTAAGACACGCATTGCTGAGGTTGCCAGTCATCACGCTAAGCCTGACTTCGTTGAGCTTCATCGGGTTAGGGGCAAAACCACCAACACCGGAGTGGGGTTTGATGATTGCAGAGAACTTGCCATACATTGAGCGCGCGCCATTGGCGGTAATGGGGCCTATTATTGGGCTGATCTTATTGGGCGCTGCCATCAACATGATGTTTGATGACTAACGAAACGAGCAGGTAGCAGAGGTTTCGAATTGGCTATTGAGCTGGGTGTTCGATTAGCTCTATATGATGTAACCTTAAGCCTGCTTTTTAGAAGCGTTTTTAAAGCTCAATAGACCCTAGTGAAGTGTAAAGGATTCAACATGTATCTCGTTTTGTATTGCCACAATATTGGTATGACTGACTTTTCTTTCTTTGAGACGGAAGATTTCGACAAAGAAGATGGCTATATCGTTCGAGGTAAATGGCCGAATGAGAAAGCGTTTCGTGATTACTTGACCAAGGAATTTGGTGATATGAGTGAGTTCCAAGTGATTGACCTGATCGCCAAAGGTGCAGAGGCAGAACACTACTCGCCAGAAGAGTTGCTTCGTATATCTAGCTAACTCGGATCTCGTTTCAAATCGAACAAACAAATGGCAGCCTGATTGGGCTGCCATTTTCGTTTTAGGTTAAAGCTAATACCTTTTGCATCGGAATGATGCTACTGCGCAACCTCGTCCACCAAATACAAGATTGACTGATACGGAATGCCACTGTGATGCGACAAACCGATCTCACAGGTTCGGCTGTTGCTAAATCCACGAGTGCAGTTGCTCGGCACTTGTTCTTTGAGCGGGTGTACCGCCGCCTCATTCAGCTCTGGCGTGGTAAAGCCTTTGTCACCCGCCCAGCCACAACATTGTATATGCTCTGGAACAATCACTTCTTCGGTACAGGCTTTAGCAAGGTTCAACATTGCCCTTCTAAACCCATTCGGCGAGAGCTACAAGTGACATGCAGCATTACGGTCTCTTTAAGTGGTGCAAGCGTCAGGTGCTCTAGCAAGTATTGATTCACAAACCCTGTCGGCTCTAGCACATCTAATGGTTTGGTGAACCGCTCAATACTGCGTTTGGCACACGGGCTGGTGTCCATCAATACTGGGTATTCACCCTGACGACTCGCTTGCCACAATACTTCTTCGAGCTGTTGCGCTTTAGATTGGGCTAGGTCGGTCATGCCTTTGCTGTCGTAAGGCATACCGCAACATTGGTCATCTAATTTCTTCGGCAGAATTACCTCGAAGCCCGCCTTCTTAAGCAGAGACATAGTCACTTCAGTAAGAGGGCGTTGATCACCCGCATCGCTCTGTTGCCCCATGGTTCGACTGGCACACGAAGGGAGGTAAACCACCTTCTTAGTGTTGTTCGATGTTTCGGCTGTCATAGGTGAAGCTGTGAGTGAGTGGCTGTTGGATTGCGGCATCTCTGGCATCCAAACTGGCGTTGCGCCTTTGGTCATTGAGCGCAAACCATTGGTGATCTTGCCGACTGTATTCGCGCCTAGAACCTTGCTTGCCACTTGATTGGTTTTGAGCCCGGCCTTGGTCAGCTTAGTGGTGGTCGAGAAATGATCCGCCGTCCACTTAGCGATTGGCGTGAACTTCTGATATTTGGCAACACGAAGCTTCTTCACTAAGTTGCCGGTGTTAATGCCTACCGGACAACGCTCGGCACACAGGCCAGTTACCGCGCAGGTATCAATGCCTTGGTATTCAAAGGTCTTTTCTAGTTCGTTTGCTTCAATCTCTTCACCTGTAGCCCGGCGGCGTTGCAGTTCTCGGTACAACACAATACGTTGGCGCGGTGATAAGGTCAGTGTGCGAGACGGACAAACAGGCTCACAGAATCCACACTCAATACAGCGGTCAACAAGGTCGTCGGCAGCAGGCATTGGCTTTAAGTCTGTGATGTGGGAATTTGGATTGCCATTGATGATCACGCCGGGGTTGAGCAGCCTTTCAGGGTCGAATAGTGCTTTGATCTGTTGCATTAAGGCATAACCATCCTTGCCCCATTCCAACTCCACATAAGGTGCCATGTTACGGCCTGTGCCATGTTCTGCTTTCAGAGAACCTTGATATTTCACGGCGACGAGCTCGGCTACGTCATCCATGAAACCACCGTAACGGTCGATTTCCTCTTGGCTATAAAAGCCTTGGGTAAACACAAAGTGCAGATTGCCTTCTAGCGCGTGGCCGAAAATGATCGCCTCGCTGTAGTCGTATTTATCAAACAGCTCTTGCAGCTCTCGAATACCATTCGCAAGGTTCTCGACTGGGAAAGCAACATCTTCAATGATGACCGTCGTACCCACTTCACGCACTGCGCCAACTGCAGGGAACATGCCTTTACGGATGCCCCAAAGCGTTGCGACAGTCTTGGGATCGGAAGTGAAAGGGACAGATTCAACAATCGTGTAATCAGCTAATGCATCCAAAATTGATTTACATTGTAAATCTAAGTCCTGCTGGGAGCTGGCGTGTGATTCAACCAGAATAGCCGCCGCTTCTAAATCCAAGTTTGGCATAAACGCAGGCATACCCGGTTTATCCGCGACAGAACGTAGCGCTCTGCCGTCCATTAACTCAACAGCAGCAACCGGAGTTTTGGACAGAGTAGTTACGGCTTTACTAGCTTGCTCGATGTCGGCAAACACCAGCAGGGCTGAGGCTTTATTTGGGTGTTCAATCACCGTGTTGTAAGTGATCTCGGCGATGAAGCCTAGCGTGCCTTCGGAGCCAATCATCAGGTGTTTAATGATTTCGATTGGATCGTGATAATCGACCAATGCATTGAGCGCGTAGCCCATGGTGTTTTTAAGGCGGTACTTGTGGCGGATTCTGTCAGCGAGTTCTTGATTCAAGCTGGTTTGGCGGTGCAGTTCAACAATGCCTTCAAACAGCGTTTTGTGTGATTGCTTGAATGCCTCAACGCTAGCACTGTCTGCGGTATCGAGCAGGGTGCCATCACTCAACACGACTTTCATGCTATCGACGGTACGATAGGAGTTCTGCGCAGTACCACAACACATGCCACTGGCATTGTTCGCGGCAATACCGCCGATTTTACAGGTGTTGATTGAAGCTGGGTCTGGGCCGATTTTACGTTGGAAAGGGGCAAGGTATTTGTTGGCATCCGCGCCAATCACACCGGGTTGAAGAATGATTTGATTGCCGTTATCGACGATCTCATGGCCTCGCCAGTCGTCGGTCAGAGTGATGAGTACCGAGTCGGAAACTGCTTGCCCTGAAAGGCTGGTACCTGCTGCGCGAAAGGTAAAATGAATACCGAGTTCACGACAACTTTGAATCGTGAATATCACTTCGTCTAAGTTTTTAAGCCTTAGAACCATTTTCGGCACCAAGCGATAAAAACTCGCATCGGTGCCGTAAGCCAATCGCTTTGCCTCTTGCGTGACAATGCGTTCCGTTTCTATTTTTTGAGCCAGTATCGCTTCAAGCTGCTGATAAGCTTTGGCATCTACTACTCGCTCATGGGATGTGTTTGTCTCCATCTTTGCTTCCTTGTGCTTCTTATTTGGCACTGATTTGTTTTTAAACGGTGTCACAACAGCAGTGGAATTGCTGTGACACTGATTGAACTTCAGTCTAAGTAGACCAAAGCTTGAGTCTGAATCTTCATCTGGATCGTGGCGGGTTAATCTAGCCCCACCAAAGATTCACGAGTTAAGTCTTTGATTGTCTTTGCGCCTGTTAATGTCATGGCAACGCGCATCTCTTTGTCGTAAAGGTCGAGTAGGTTCTCAACCCCTGCTTGTCCTTGCGCTGCTAATGCGTAAACGAAAGATCGGCCAAGCAAGGTGCAATCTGCGCCCAATGCCATCATTCGAACCACATCTAAGCCCGTGCGAATGCCGGAATCGACCAGAATCTTGATGTCACCTTTAACTGCGTCTGCAATTGCAGGTAATGCTTTGGCACTTGATAGAACACCATCAAGCTGACGACCGCCGTGGTTTGAAACCACAATGCCGTCTGCGCCAAATCTAACGGCGTCTTTTGCATCTTCTTCATCAAGAATGCCTTTGATGACCATTGGGCCATCCCAGAAATCACGGATCCACTCTAGGTCTTTCCATGAAATCGACGGGTCGAAGTTGTCACCCAACCAACCGATGTAGTCTCCCAGTTTGGTAGGAGAGCCACGATAAGTAGAGATGTTGCCTAGGTCATGCGGTTTACCCAACAAGCCAACATCAACGGCCCAACTAGGATGACGCATAGATTGGAATACACGACGTACAGCGGCGTTTGGCCCACTCATTCCTGAATGCATGTCGCGGTAGCGTGCACCTTCGCGTCCTAGCAAGCCAACGGTTGCTGATGCGGCTACCACGTTGTGAATCGCAATCATGTTACCTGCTGCTGCACCAACGGCTTGTAGGGCAACGACAACTGCACTAGAGATAGTCAGAGTTTGCGCTACTTCGAACTGGAACTGGCTGAACATCATGTTTGATACTGTGTTCGAACCTGCAATGAAAGCACCCAATGCACCCACTGTTGCACTTAAGGCTGGGAATGCGCTGCCGACTAGGTCTGCTGCGAAGTTTGCCGTGGTTACGGGCATACTTGCTAAATCTGCACCGTTCACACCAGAGTTAATGAAGATACGTACCATCGGGATGGTGAACACCAACACAAAGCCTGCACCAATCAGTGTTTTACTTGATTCACCGAGCGCTTTAGCCAGTGGCGTTGCGCTGCGAGATTGCATGAGAACCGCAACCAGCGCGACGAAGACTAAGATGCCGCCCGGTAGATAGAGAGGTTGAATCGCTGTGCTTACGCCTGTCTCACCAAGGATGTTGCTGAATGAAAGGCTAACGCTCTTAAGTAGGCCTTTGAACTCAGGGCTCACACGGCTTGCAACCAAAGTCACCGCTAACAGCACGTAAGGTGCCCATGCCATCGTCATGCTCATCTTCTTATGGCTTTGGTTACCGTTTGAATTGTCGTCTAGATCGATCTTCAGCGAACCTAACCACTCAGCTGGCCATTTATCTTCGCTTTCAAAATCCCATTTTGACTTTGGAACAAGGAAGCCACGTTTTGCTGCAGTAACCACAATCGCTAGGCCAACCAGACCACCAATTAGTGATGGGAACTCAGCACCTAGGAAGACACCCGTCAGTGCGTAAGGAATGGTGAAAGCAGCACCTGCGAATAGCGCAAACGGTAGGATGTCTAAACCTTCAGTCCAGCTTTTGTTCTTACCGAAGAAGCGAGTCAGCATCATTGCCATCAACACTGGCATCATCACACCAACAGAAGCGTGAATCAGCGCGACACTTGATGTGATCTGTTGTAGGTAAGCATCCCAAGTAGAACCGTGAGCAATCAGGCTTTCACCGATGTTGTGTGTGTCCAAGCCTTTGTTCACACCAACAATGATTGGCGTACCAACCGCGCCGAATGATACTGGCGTTGATTGGATCATCATGCCCATCAGTACCGCAGCAAGTGCTGGGAAGCCGATAGCAACCAGTAGCGGAGCGGCAATAGCTGCTGGTGTACCGAAGCCAGATGCACCCTCAATGAAAGAACCGAAACACCAAGCGATGATAATCGCCTGAACACGACGGTCAGCGGATATGTCCGTGAAGCCGTTGCGGATGGTGGTGATAGCTCCGGTGTGTTTCAAAGTGTTTAATAAGAAGATGGCGCCGAACACAATCCAGAGAACCGACACAGTAATACCGAAACCTTGAAATACAGAGGCCAACACGCGAGTGCCAGACATATCCCAAGCAAATAGGGCAATAGCAACGGTTAGTGCAAATGCCACTGGCATCGCTTTTTTCGCTGGCCAGTTCAGGCCAACCAGTAGAATCGCTGCAACAACTATTGGTGAAAAGGCCAATAGAGCTAGTAGAGTTTCACTCATGGGTACTTCCTCGTACTGTTTTCAAACGTTCATGTTTGAAGTAGATAACACGTTATGGGTTGTCATTTTTTGAATCGCTATTGGCCTCTAAGCGGGAACCATTTGGGTGCGAATCTTGTAATTGGAATGACTCTTTTGTGATTATTTTGTTAATTTAGTGTGAATTTACCCCTTTATTTTTTATTGATATAGGGAAATAATGAAAATAATTAATTCCAAAATTGGCATAATCAGATGCGAGCAGACGATTTGATCCTGTTTTCACAGGTAGTAGAACTGGGCAGTTTCAGTAAGGTCGCAGAGCAAAATAACCTTACAAATTCGGTAGTTAGTAAGAGAATTGCGCGATTGGAAGAGGAGATTGGCGTGCAATTATTATATCGAACTACGCGTAAATTGACCCTGACCGAGGCGGGCAAGGCAATTTTGCACGGAGCCAAAAATGTGAAGCAGGCGACTCAAGAGGCTATGGACGCAGTTTCAGGCTTTGGTGAAAATGTCAGCGGTCATATCAAAATGTCAGTGCCTACTATCTCCGGAGATTTGATACTCGCAGACGCTGTTGCCGAATTTTGTAATATGCACCCAGGTTTAACGGTCGATATGTCTCTGAACAATCGTTTTGTTGATTTGGTTGAGGATGGTCTCGACTTGGTGATTCGTACCGGTTATCTGGAAGACTCAAGCTTGATTGCTCGCCATATATTGGATTCGCAATGGGTGGTGTGTGCTTCGCCATCTTATATCGCCAAAAACGGCAAGCCGATGCTGCCGAAAGACTTAGTGCAGCACAACTGCTTGCAATACGCCTATCAAACAACGGGTGCCAGCGAGTGGCAGTTCCTGCACAGTAAAGACGGCTGTACCGACAACGACAAATACATCGTGCGTGTTTCGGGGTCTTTCTCGACCGACAACGCAACCGCATTAAGAAAAGCGGCATTAGGCGGGCATGGTGTGGCGTACGTGCCGCGTTGTCTGGTTTATCACGATATTCGCAACGGTCAGCTAGTGGACATCTTCCCTGACTTAGTGGGTAAGAAGCTCGGTATCTATGCGGTGTACCCTTTTACGCGTCAGCCGCCTAACAAGATTAAGTTATTGATTGAACACATTAGAACTCGTTATCTGACGATTTCTCACTATTTTTAATAAGGATCACGATGAGCTATTTAAAAGAGTATCAATATCCAATCACCAATAAACAGATCGTCAGCGATGACTATTTTGGTCAGATAATCGAAGACCCATATCGTTGGCTAGAAGACGACAGAAGTGACGAAACCGCGCAGTGGGTGGCGGGCCAGAATGAAGTCACGTTCGATTACCTCGCTCAAATCCCGTATCGCGTGGAACTGCGAGAGCGACTGGCGAAAGCACAAGACTATAAAAAGAGTTCGCAGCCGTTTGTAAGAGGTGATTACACCTATTTCTATAAGAATGATGGCCTGCAGAATCACAGTATTCTCTATCGTCAGAAAGAGGGTCAACAGGTTGAAGTCTTCCTAGATCCGAATACCTTCTCGGAAGACGGCACCACATCTCTAGGCTCAGTATCATTTTCGAAAGACTACAGCTTAGTGGCGTACAGCATTTCTGAGGGCGGCAGCGACTGGCGCAAGATCTTCGTGATTGATACCGAGACCAAACAACAGCTCGAAACGGAAATCACCGACGCCAAATTTACGGGCATCTCTTGGTTAGGCAATCGCGGCTTCTATTATTCCAGCTACGACAAACCAGATGGCAGTGAGCTTTCTGCTCGTACTGAGCAACACAAGCTGTACTTCCATGAGTTGGGCACAGAGCAAGCGAGCGACAAGGTGATCTTTGGTGCGAACAACGCCGAGCAGCACCGCTATGTATCAGGCTACACCACCGAAGACGATCGTTACCTAATTATTCTTGGCAAAGAATCAACATCGGGGAACAGACTGTTTTATATCGACTTAAGCTCATCAGAACAATCGCTGAATACGTTGATTGATCATGTGGATAGCGATACGTATCTCATCGATAACCAAGATGAGACCTTCATTCTATACACCAATCTCGATGCGCCGAACGGTAAGGTGGTGAGCTTTGATACACGTACCCAGCAGTGGCGAGATATCATCTCAGAAAAGCCACAGCCGTTAGACATCAGCACTGGTGGTGGCTATTTGTTTGCTCACTACATGGTGGATGTGGTGTCGAAAATTGAGCAGTTGGATTATCAAGGTAACCGAGTTCGTGAAATCCATTTGCCCGGTCTGGGAACGGCCAGTGGCTTAGGTGGTAAAAAAGAACAAACTCAGCTTTATTACACCTTCACCAACTATGTTACGCCGCCCACTATTTTCTCTTTTAATGTTGAATCGGGCAGCTCAGAAATTTATCAGCGCTCAGAGTCTCCGTTTGAATCGGACAAGTTTGAGTCTAAGCAGGTTTTCTATACCTCAAAAGATGGCACTCAGGTTCCGATGCTTATCTCTTATAAGAAGGGATTAAAACTGGACGGCAATAACCCCACCATGTTGTATGCCTATGGCGGCTTCAACGTCAGCCTAACGCCTTCTTTCTCAGGCACAGTGGGCAGTTGGTTGGAACTCGGTGGTGTGTATGCGGTGCCGAACCTACGTGGTGGTGGCGAATATGGCAAAGCGTGGCACAAAGCGGGTACACAACAACAAAAGCAGAATGTGTTTGACGATTTCATTGCTGCTGCGGAGTTCTTAATCGCAGAAAATTACACCGGCCGTGACAAGCTAGCGATTCGCGGCGGTTCTAACGGTGGCTTGCTAGTGGGTGCTTGCATGACACAGAGGCCGGAGCTTTTCCAAGTGGCTCTGCCTGCTGTTGGGGTGCTAGATATGCTGCGTTACCACACATTCACGTCTGGCGAAGGCTGGGCGTACGACTACGGCACGTCAGCGCAAAACAGAGAGATGTTTGAATACCTGCTTGGTTATTCTCCGGTTCATAATGTGGTGCGAGGGGGCGATTACCCAGCAACTTTGGTCACGACCGCTGATCATGACGACCGCGTGGTGCCAGCACACTCTTATAAGTTCATCGCAGAGCTGCAAGACAAGCATGAAGGTGGTGCGCCTGTGATGATTCGTATCGATGTTAATGCAGGTCACGGTGCGGGAATGCCGCTGAGTAAAGCGATCGATCTCACTGCCGATACCTATGCATTTACGCTGTTCAATATGGGCGTAGAATCTCTAGATTCGTTTTAGATAATGCTTGATTCTAGATAATTGGGTGTTTAACTCAGACCAATAAGCCTCAAAATCGACCTTAGATTTTGAGGCTTCTCATATATATGAAAACCAATCAAAACTGCACCATATTTCCTTCATTTTTACACACGCTTTTCCGTGATAGCCCTCGCCATTATTGATGAAATGAAAGCGATTTCAAGCTGATATTTTACGCATTATTCAATCTAAGCTACTGATCTTTAATTAATAATTTTGCCTATAACGGTCGCAATGGTGGCTTCGCTCTCTTCTTTTGCTGCTGAACGCGCAATTAAACCGCTGGTCACTGGTAGGAAGAACTGGTTGTTCTCGAACACACCAAATGGTACTGAGGCGAGCGCGATGCTTTACAGTATCGTCGAGACTGCAAAAACTAATGGGCTTATCCTCTATGACTACATGGTCAAGTGCATGAAAGAGTTAGCAATGGCTGTCTGGTACCTCATCTTGGACATATGTTACGGGTACACAGTAGATTTTAGGTGTTCGACCTGAAGTGGATGGTTTGCTGGTGGTCCCTTGTATTCTGGTGGTTGCGGTGGGCTATGATATGGTTGCAGATAATGTTCGCTCTTAACATTGATAATGTGTTGGGTGATTACATGGCAACCCTGCACTTATTGCAACAAGGGCATGTGAATATCGCTCATACTAAGGGGCTTTCGAGTCAGCCTGATGCGGGTAATTGTTTTGAAGGCTATAAAATGCCAGCAGACGTATCAGAGTCGGCTTTGATGACTTGCCAACGTCGAAGTATTTCACGCCAGCATTAACGACCTTGAGACAGCCGATTGAAGAGATTGGTGAGGTGTGTGCTCAGTCAATCTTGAATCTGTTATCCGGTGAGAGGCATGAAGCTCAATTACCTTCGATTGATTTAATTGTTAGAGAGTCGACCAAATCTTCGTACCGCGAATCCAATAATGCAACACAACAAGTGACAATGTCACCTAGTGTTGTCGTCTATTTCTCTTCAGAAACGAAAAATGTCGCACGAATGCGACATTTTTCTTTTGGCGGCCAAACCAGCTTTGCTATATCCATTCTAGAGTCAATCCATATTGAATTTAATCCGAATGTACTTATAAGACGCGGTTAGTCATGATTAGTTCCCTTCGAGTCGCATTTTTTTCAAATTATTTTAAAACTGCTCCAATGCCACATTGAATTGGGGCCCGTCGTTTGCCTGCGAGTCAAACATTGCATTATTCGCTCGCAAATAAAGACCTTGGCTAAGGTAAAATAAGCCCAAATTGTGTGTTATTTGTACGGTTGAACAGCGATGTAGCGTAAGTCACTAAATTTATAGGAAATTACATCTACACTGATGATATCTATACCCAAGTAATACAGGACTAAGGAGGCGGCGATGGCGATGCAAAGACTCAAGAAAGAGCAGCTGTATAAGGTAGCAGAACTTGATACGTTACCATGTAAATCGACCAAAGAACTGGCTCCCATTGACGAAATTGTCGGACAGGAACGTGCACAAAAGGCCGTTGAGTTCGCTATGTCAATCAAGGAAAAGGGTTACAACATTTATGCGATAGGGCGTAATGGCCTAGGTAAACGCACCATGATATTGCGTTATCTAAATAGACACCCGCAAGAGACTAAAGAGCTTTTTGACTGGTGTTATATCGCCAACTTTGAAGATATTCGTACCCCTAAGGTACTTAAATTGCCCAGCGGTGTCGGCAGTAGCTTAAAGCAAGACATTGAAAACTTGATGCGTAAACTGCTCAAAGCAATGCCGCTCGCTTTTGATAATGAGATGTATTTTAGCCGCGCGGATAGGCTTAAAAACCAACTGGCAGCCAAGCAACAAGCGGCATTGGAAACGATCAGCCAAGAAGCGAAAGATAAAGGCATCAACCTGACGATCACCACTCAGGGCGATTATCAGTTTGTGGCAATGAATGGTGATGATCTTCATACAGAAGAGAGCTTTGAGTTGCTTTCTCCACAAGAGCAAGACCAGTTCGATAAAACCATTGATGCCTTGGAGGTTAGCTTACGTACCATTTCTCGTGAACTGACCGAGCTTGAAGAAACCTACACCGAGAAAATTCAAAAGCTGAATGATGACACGGCGCGCGATGTGATTACCCACTTCATTAAGCAACTTAAGAAAGATTACAACCAGTATCCAGAGGTCAAAAAATACCTCACCTCACTACGTAAAGATATTGTTGATAACGCAGATATTTTCTTAGAGGAAAGTACCGAACAAGCGGAGATTGCGACCGCTTCGTTGGATAAGAAAATGCCGCGTCGTTATAAGGTGAATGTGATTGTCAGCCAGAAGGAGCAGACCCTACCGATAGTGGTGGAAGAGAATCCGAACTACCATTCGTTGTTTGGTCATGTTGAAACGGCCACCTTTAAGGGCACTGTATTTACAGACTTCTCATTGATTCGCGCCGGTAGCTTACATAGAGCTAATGGCGGCGTATTGTTGATGGATGCGGTTAAGGTACTAGAACAACCGTATGTTTGGGAAGGCTTGAAGCGAGCGCTGCGTTCACGTCAATTGAGTTTCACTTCACTGGAAAAAGAGGTGACCTTAACCGGAGCGGTATCGCTTGATCCCGAACCTATCCCGTTGGATGTCAAAATCATTCTGTTTGGTGATTACCGCACTTATCAGCTGTTGCAGCATTACGATGCGGAGTTTGGTGAGTTGTTCCGTGTGACGGCTGACTTTGAAGATGAGATGAAGCGTACAGCGGACTCTGAAATGCATTACGCACGCTTCATTTCGAGTATCGTACACGACAACAACATGCTGCATTGTGATCGCAAAGCGATTGCCCGCATTATTGAGCACAGCTCTCGTCAGGCGGGTGATCAAGGTAAATTATCGCTGCACTCGGCACACATTGCGAACCTGTTGCGTGAGTCCAATTACGTGGCAAGAGGGTCGAAGTCTAATCTGATTCGTGCTACTCACGTAGATCAAGCATTAGCCAATCAACAGATGCGTGTTGGGCGATTGCAAGACAGCGTGATGGAAACCTTCACCAATGGCACGACGCTGATCCATGTTGATGGGCTGGCGGTAGGGCAAGTCAATGCGCTCTCGGTACTCAGCACCACAGATCATATGTTTGGTGCACCGAACCGAATCACGGCAACCACCGCTTATGGTGATGGTGAAGTGATTGATATCGAAAGAAATGTCGATCTCGGCGGCAGCATTCACTCGAAGGGGGTGATGATCTTATCTGCGTACCTTTCTTCGGTGTTTGGTAAAACAGCCAAGGTGCCACTGACCACTAATATTACCTTCGAACAATCGTATGGTGGCGTCGATGGCGATAGTGCGAGCATGGCTGAGTTCTGCGCGGTGGTGTCCGCCTTTTCGAAACAACCCAATCGTCAAGATATCGCGATCACTGGCTCGATGAACCAGTTCGGTGAGTCTCAGCCAATTGGTGGCGTGAACGAGAAAATCGAAGGATTCTTTGATGTGTGCGAAATTAAAGGCCGTTCAAATGAGCAAGGGGTGATCATCCCGCGTTCGAACGTGCATAACCTGATGTTGCGCAGTGATATAGTAAAAGCGGTTGAAAAGGGGGAATTCAATATCTGGGCCATTGACCATGTAACGGAAGCGATTGAGCTGTTTACAGGTAAGGCCGCTGGTGAAGCCAGTGAAGAGGGGAGCTACCCAATCGATACTATCTTTGGCATCGCCCAAGCGAAACTGAATGCCTTACGTAAATAACTGAATAGTTTGAAATTTAGATAATCAGATCAATCTCTCTAACGCAAAAGCCATCGATTCTAGAGTCGATGGCTTTTTTCGTTGGGCTTTATAGCAATCGGCGAGGCGGTGGAGTAAAAATCCCTAGCATTAAATGATATTCCGTATTTCGATATTACGGCATTAAGCGCTACGTAAGCAGAGCTTCGTTCCATCGAATTTGAGCTTCGCCAGCAAGTGTTTGGCGTTCGCTCGGCCGATATCATCAAACTCCACTCCGTATCGAGCGTAGTGGGTTGATTTTTGCAGGTTACAGACAGTGCCTATCAATGGCGGAATCAATGGGCCATTGTAGTTCTCGGGCGTAATCTCAATCGACACGCGATCGGCCATTTGCACTGGGCGAGCGGTCGGTGACGTCACAAATCGACAGCCACTTTTCGAAAGGTCGCGAATCTCACAGTTCATGCGTTGATCGTTAAAGATAATTCGCGAACTTAGGTTCACTTCATAGCGTGTTTCTTTACGCAGTTGGGTGACTTGCATCGTGCTTGGTGTAGAAAGAACGACAATAGGGAAGGGCTCACCAATGGTATGAAGAATCTGACATCGAAAGTGAATAAGCGCGCCTTCGCCTCGTAAAGAGTATGCGCGAACATTCATCCAAAAACCGTCTTGAAAGAAAAAACGCAGGTCATCGCTTGAAACCTCGGGCACCTCAATGACGATACTGTTGCTGCTGTGGGTACCGATGAACTTAGATGTGGCAAGAAACTTAGTCCCGACCGGCGTTGATACATTCAATGTTAATTCACTGCCGTGTTCAATCATCGCCAGCGCGTCGGTGCTATTGATGGTAGAAACAGTGCGATTACTCGGCTCTTGAGGTACCGGTTTCTGCTCCAGAGGTGTATTCATTGTGTGCTCCATGCGCCAACATGCGTTAATTTTTTATGACTAATAATAATGAGCAATATTGAATGAGAGTACTGTACATTGATGCTTATCGAGTCTTGTGAACACACTCGCTGGCAACATTATTTACTTGGTTTGTAAGCACTTAGTTGTATTTGATTGCACAAGAAATAGTTTATTATAAGGGCGGCATACTTCAAACTTTTATTGTTTGTCGTATCAATTATTTGTAGGAGTTAAAGATGCAGATCACAAAATGGGATCAACAAGCAAGCCAGATCACGGTTGAACTCGAACCCAACCAGTTCGCCGTGGTTAAGTACCAAAAGGAGGGAGATGTGCTACATATCACCTCAACTCGTATACCTGACGAACTGCAAGGTAAGGGGTTTGGTAAGGTAATGATGGAGTCGGTATTACCTGAAATTGAACAAGCCGGGTTCACCATTATTCCGGTGTGCAGCTACGTTGTGCACTACATGAATAGGCACAAGCTATGGGCGCATCTATTAGCGTCAGAGGCATAAAAATAATCCGTATGTCTAAAACGCAACCTACACTCTATCAACAAATTGCAGCCTCACTTGGCTGTGATCAAGCGTTTGATATTGAAGTGATTCAGCCGTTATGGGGCGGGTATGGCGAGCTGGTACGTTTGGTTTTTGCTGATGACAGCGAAGCCCGTTGTCGCAGCGTTATCGTGAAACACGTCGCTCTGCCGGATAAAGCCGTGCACCCCAAAGGTTGGAATAGCCAACTCTCGCATCAACGAAAGGTACACTCTTACCAAGTTGAAACAGCCTGGTATCAGTTGTTTAGCCAGCAGTGGGACGAGCGATGCCCGGTGCCGCTCGGGCTACACTGTGCACAACAAGAGCACGAGTGGCTTATCGTGATGCAAGATCTGGCGGAAATAGGCTTTCCATTGACCTCTCAGTTTGATGTGCTTAACACGGTTGAGCCGCAGGCTGACGTTGAAGAGTTAGCGTCTAAACAGCGTAACGCTTGTCTTAAATGGCTGGCTAACTTCCATGCTAAGCATATCGACATTGATCAAACGCAGTCGGCGTCGTTATGGCCTGTTGGCACTTATTGGCATTTAGATACTCGTCCCGATGAGCTTGCGACGTTAACCGACTTACCCCTTAAGAAACAAGCGCAGCACATCGATCGTTTATTAATAGCATGTCCTTACCCCACCTTAGTCCATGGTGACGCCAAGCTCGCCAATTTCTGTTTTGATGCACAAAGTGAACGCGCGGCGGCCGTCGATTTTCAATATGTCGGCCATGGCTGTGCAATGAAAGACATCGCCTTGTTCATGAGCAGCGCCGTGCGACCGCAAGATTGCACGGCGTTAGAGTCAACGATCTTAGATCGTTACTTTCAACATTTAAAAGAGGCGCTTAGCCATTACCAGCCACAGCTTGCATTCGATGATATTGAAGCGGCATGGCGACCGATGTTTTACGTGGCATGGGCTGATTTTCAGCGCTTCGTCAAAGGTTGGAGCCCCAACCACTGGAAGATTAATCCCTATACCGAGCAGTTGACTTGTCGAGTGCTCACTCAATTCAACGAAACCCCCAATTAAACGAACAGGAGTCCGTCAATGTTCGATAAAACGGCGAGCTGGAAAACGCCGCAAAATTTTTTATTACTGATCTCAATTGTTGTCCCCATCGCGTTTTCGAGCTGGATGGCGCTGCTGAATAATTTCGTGATTGAGAAAGCGAACTTTGATGGTGCGGATATTGGTTTGCTGCAAAGTGTGCGCGAGATCCCCGGCTTCTTGGCGTTTACCGTGGTGTTTGTACTGGCATTCATCCGTGAGCAACGCTTTATGTTGGTCTCCTTGATGATGTTAACCGTGGGGACGGCGATCACTGGTTTATTCCCTTCACTGACGGGCCTACTGCTGACGACCATTTTAATGTCGACGGGCTTTCATTACTTTGAAACGCTTAAGCAGTCTTTGTCACTGCAATGGCTGAGTAAGGAAGAAGCGCCAGAGATGTTGGGCAAAATGCTCTCTGTTGGCGCATTGGCGTCCTTGCTCACTTATGGTTCTATTTGGGTGATGTTGGAGCAATTTAAGCTCGATTTTGCTTGGGTATATGGGATCAGCGGCGGCATTGGTTTTATGTTGGTATTGGTGATGACCTTTGGCTTCCCTGAGTTTCAAACCAAGACCCCACAAAATAAGAAATTGGTACTGAGAAAGCGTTACTGGCTCTACTACGCACTGACGTTTATGAGCGGAGCAAGAAGACAAATATTCACCGTGTTTGCGGGCTTCTTGATGGTTGAGAAGTTTGGTTACTCAGCCGCAGACGTTACGTTATTGTTCTTAGTTAACTACCTGTTTAATTTCTTGTTTGCGAAGCGCATTGGGCGCTTTATTGGTGTGGTCGGCGAGCGCAAGGCGTTGATCTTTGAGTATATTGGCTTGATTGGTGTCTTTGTCGGTTATGGTTTGGTGCAAAGCGCAGAATGGGCGGCGGCACTGTATGTGATCGACCATTTGTTCTTTGCATTAGCATTAGCGATCAAAACTTACTTCCAGAAAATTGCCGATCCAGCCGATATGGCATCCACAGCGGGGGTCTCTTTTACCATTAACCATATTGCTGCGGTTGTTATTCCAGTGGTGTTTGGTGTGATTTGGTTATCGTCTCCTGCTACGGTTTTCTACATCGGTGCGGCAATGGCGGCGGTTTCTCTGGCGCTGTCTTTCAATATCCCTAGGCAGCCAGAAGAGGGCAATGAAGTACGCCTATTTAGCTGGCGTTAACGTTCGGGTCTGCCACTCTCGATAAGACAAATAAAAAGCGCCAATATCACTTTTTGTCTAGCAGTATCACACTCTTCCTAGTTGAAAGTATATTGGCGCTTTTTTATGGTTGATTGCTGATGATAGAGCGAGTTACTGAGTCACCGCTTTAGCTACTTTGGGCTGCCTGATGACAGTGATGATTTGCGGCATCAGCGACATGAGAATCATGCCTGTCATTAACGAGTATTGGAGTGGCGTAAATGATTCACCCATCAATACCATACCGGTCACGATGCCCGCAACCGGGTTCGCGATGCCGCCAAAGGTGAAATCCACCACCGACATACGCTGTAGTAGCCACACATACAAGCCGTAACCCAGCGCCGTATTCAGCACAATGACCCATAGCAACCCGATGGCGTTGCGGGTATCGAACTGGCTTGCGGCATTCACATAAGGTTGAGGATCAGCGAAGGCTTGGAATCCTGAAGCCACTGACATGATCGCCCCACCGAGAATCAACTGCCACGTTAACACCTTCCACCAGTGCATACGGCTACCCAGAGATTTAGTTATGCTGCTGCCGATAACGATACACATGATAGCGGTAAACATGGCGCCTAAACCGATAGGGTTGAGTGTTAACTGACTTGGATTAAACAGAGCCCACGCCAAAGAGATTAAGCCAATACCTGATATCGCTTGAATCAATTGAGGGCGTTGTTTTTTCACCACCCAGTGGGAAATCATCGCAAAGACAG
Source organism: uncultured Vibrio sp. (assembly GCF_947488985.1). Lineage (GTDB taxonomy): Bacteria > Pseudomonadota > Gammaproteobacteria > Enterobacterales > Vibrionaceae > Vibrio. Next base: position 57,634 of record NZ_CANLBV010000004.1, on the reverse strand, counting down.
GCACTGAGATCATACCCACGCCAGAGATGGCCGAAGGTAGGGTTTGCGCCATCACGAAGATCAAGCCAAAGAAGGTCGCGATATTGATAAGGCCTAGGGTGAAAATGATCTGCCACTCCCCTTTTTTAGGTAGGGTCGGCTTGATCAATAGCAATAACAAACCGGCAGGCAGTGCACGCAAAGCACCTAATAATAATGGTGGCCACTCCGGTAGCGTAAATTGCGTCACTGCATAGGTCGTTCCCCAAAAAAACGCGGGGATCATTGCTAATAATATGTTCATTTTGAAAAATATCTTTACGTTAAGATAAGTATGGCGTGAACTCTATACTGAGAACTAGTGGTTGTAAAGTATCTTTATGTTAAACTAGTTTGAAATGACTAAGACGAATAACGGAGCGTGATTGCAAATGGATGCTATCGACCGCGTAGTGGAGCAATGGGCAAAGGAAAAGCCTGAGTTAGAAACCGAGCCTATGGCAATGATGGGGCGGATCATGCGTATTGCCAAGTATATGGAGACGCAAGTTGCCGAGCTGCATAAAAAATACGACATGAAGCTTGGTGAGTTTGATGTGCTGGCGACGTTACGACGTTCTGGAAAGCCTTACCGACTGACGCCCTCGGAGCTGATTGGTTCGATGATGTTGACATCGGGTGCGATGACCAATCGTCTTGATAAGCTAGAAGCCAAAGGGCTGATCAAGCGTGAACATAGCAAAGAAGATAGGCGCAGTGTCAGTGTTCAGCTAACCAAAGAGGGTCTGGTTTTGATTGACCAAATGATGACAGAGCATGTTGAAATGCAGAAAAAATTGGTCAAATCGCTGTCCGTAAGTCAAAAGAAGAATACTAACCAGCTGCTAAAAACCTGGTTGAGTGCCTACGAGTAGCGTAGCGCTGAGCGGCTGTTTTAGACGATAGAATGAAAAACCGAAGCTCACAGGCTTCGGTTTTATCGTTTTAGAGTGACCAGTTATTGACGACGATTGGTATTACGCTTCTTGCAATAGCTCATAGCAGGGTAGCGTTAAGAAGGCGGCAAACTCTTGCGCGGTCGAAAGCTCATAGAAGAGATCGGCTGTCTCCTCAAATCGCCCAGCGGCATAGCGCACGTCACCGACTTCATTTTTTATCGTCTCTAGCTCTTGGTAGAGCCAAGACTGGAACAGTGATTTGGTAAAGGTTTGGCCGCTATCGAGCGTGACGCCATGGTGAATCCATTGCCAAATATTGGCTCTTGAGATCTCAGCGGTTGCGGCATCTTCCATAAGGCCGTAGATAGGTACGCAGCCGTGACCTTGAATCCATGCTTCAATGTAGTAAAGCGCAATGCGTATATTCTTACGAACCCCTGCCTCATCGCGGCTGCCTGTACAAGGTTTGAGCAGCGCGTCTGCGTTGATCACATGCTCTGGACTTTGGAAATCGATTTGGTTGACCTTGCCATCAAGGTGCTTATCGAATATCGACATCGCTAAATCAACCAGTGCAGGGTGCGCCACCCAAGTTCCGTCGTGGCCGTTTTGCGACTCTCTCTGTTTGTCTTCGATGACCTTGGCAGTCACACGCGCCATCTCTTGTGGATCTTTGGCCGGAATAAAGGCTGACATGCCGCCCATTGCCAGTGCGCCACGAGCGTGACAAGTACGCACCAGCAGCTGGCTATAGGCGTTGAGAAATTCTTGATCCATGCCGATGCCATGACGGTCGGGTAGGATGCGGTCTTTATGCATCTTCAACGTTTTGATGTAGCTGAAGATGTAATCCCAACGGCCACAGTTCATCGCAACGATATGATCGCGCATCGCATACAAGATCTCTTCCATCTCGAATACTGCGGGTAGCGTTTCAATCAATACGGTCGCGCGAATCGTGCCCTTTGCTACGTTGAAATAGTGTTCGGTGAAGCTGAAAATATCGTCCCACCATTGTGCTTCTTCCATGCTTTCAAGTTTTGGAATGTAGTAATAAACCCCTAAACCTTGTTGCGCTCGCGATTGATAGTTATGGAAAAAGTACAAAGCGAAATCCATCAAGCAACCGCCAATAGGCTGATTGTTGAATTGAATAGACTGCTCTGGCAAATGAATGCCACGTGGGCGTGCGATCAGTAGCGCGGGATCGTTATTTAACTGGTAGCGCTTCTGCTTCTTCTCGTCGAAGTAACTAATGGTGCCAAGGTTAGCGTCTCGTAGGTTGATTTGTCCTTCGACCATACTGGCCCAAGTCGGAGAAGAGGCATCCTCAAAGCAGCACATGAAGACTTTTGCGCCTGAGTTTAGCGCGTTGATCACCATCTTGCGTTCGATGGGGCCGGTGATCTCTACACGGCGATCGAGCAGCTCTGGTGGCGGCGTGGCCACTTTCCATTCTTTATTCTGACGAATGGAAAGGGTGTCCTTTCTGAAATTGGGTAACTCGCCCTCGTCGTATTGAACTTGTTTGATGTCGCGATCATTGAGCAGGGCATCACGGCGATCGCCAAACTTATTCACCAGCGCTGCTAAGAATGTTAATGCCTCTTTAGATAAGATCTCTTTGTACTTGGCGTTGTCTATATTGCCGACCACTTGCATACACTGTGCTGCTTCTCTCTCTTTCACGTCATTCATTATTATCATCTCCTTTGAACAATAAGATATAATTTTGTATACAGAATTGTATTTCTAATTTTATTTATATGGCAAAAATTGCAAACAATCAAAGACTATTTAACATTTGCACATCATTTGTTTTTACTTATTTAATTTTACATTAAGATATTTTGTGTAAAGAAATGATTTGTAAGTTTTTAAGGGTGTTGATTGATGTTGATAGTGGTGAGTGATATGGGTAACAGTGAACGGTATCATGGGAATGTGCGCTTTTGGCTTGATAAATACCGCGGATGCGGCATCGTTCTTAAAGGTCTACTAATTGTATACAATTCTAACTAAAGGTTAGAGTGGTAATGAGGACAACGATCAATGCGTTGACCTTAAGTTATGGCATTATATTCTGGACTAATGAATCTCGTTTATTACTATGACGTAAGTCGTAAGTCGTAAGTCGTAAAGGATAGAATATGTCTAGGATCAGACAAAAGAATCAAGATTTAATCATTGAGGTCGCGTGTCAGCAATTCGCCACTCATGGCTATGCCGCAACCAAAATGGCGGACATCGCAAAAGCGGCCCACATCCCCAACGTATTCTATTATTTTAGCTCTAAAGACAAGCTTTATAATGCGGTGCTTGAGACTGTCACTCAGCCTTTATTGGAAGCCTCTCGCCCTATCGAAAAGCTCTGTGATCCGGTTGAAGCTTTGTCTCAATATATTCAAACCAAGCTGATCATTTCTCGCGACCACCCCCATGCTTCGAAAGTTTTTGCCAATGAAGTGATGTCCGGTGCGAAAGTGTTGCCACAAGACATTGGTGACGAGCTGTATAAGCAATCCCAGATGATCCTTGATAAGTTCTCTACTTGGTCGGCGCAAGGCTTAATGGATGATGTACCCGCGCATCATTTGATGTTTACTATCTGGGCGGCAACCCAAACCTACGCCGATTTTGGCTGGCAGATTTGCAGCGTGATGCAGAAAGAGCAGCTTGATGATAAGGATTATGCTGATGCTGCTGAATTTATCACGCAATTGGTGATTAAAGGCTGTGGCGTGAAAAGCAAACTTTGAAGACGGATGAGCAGCGCAGGTAGCCAGCTCAGTTCGGTTATTTAGACAGGTGGATGGTATTCATCAATCTACAAACCACAAATTAAGATGCCTTATCTAGTGCTCTTTCGAGTAAAAGCAGATAAGGCATTATTTTTTGTGGTCAAAGTTTTCTCATCCCCATCGCAGTTAATAACTCTGTCTACGACTCTACGACGGGTATGGGACTGGTTATCCGATGACCAAGAAGAACAGAGTGGTTGCAATAATACCAATCACAGCATAAGGGAATTGTGTGGTGGCGTGCTGCATTGAAGTACAACCCGAGCCTTGAGCGGACAATACCGTTGAATCACTGAAGAAGCATGAGTGGCTGCCGGCTGCAGATGCAGAAAGTAGCGCGGCGATAGTGAGGTGAAGAGGTACCCCTAGTTGTTCAGCGAGTGGCAATACGATTGGCATAGCCACCGCGAAAGTACCCCAAGACGATGCCGTGGCGAACACCAATGCACCAGTGATGATAAAGATAATAGCAGGGAAGTAAGAGGCCGATAGATAAGGGCTGACTGTCTCGATAACATACAGTGTTACCCCTAGCGAGTCGTTCACTGACTTAAGCATGAAACCGCCAATAACGGTCGCCAATGGCAGTAGCATTACCTTGATCCCGTCGTATACCGCGTCGAACATATCGTTCATTGAGATCAGGCGCTGCGCACCATAAAAGCAGATAGTGAAGATAACCGCGACAAACACACCCGCTAACAGGTCAATGCCGAAATACCAGCTTGCACCAACTAATACTACCATCGGCAATAAGAAGTTGATCAGTCCCATTGTTGGGCTGGTGTTTGATGCCATATCTTCGCCGAAGTCGATGTCTGTTGCGCCTTCAGGGCGTACTTGACCGTTCTTCGCGCGCTCTTCCGCTTTTTTCATCGCTCCCAGATCTGGAATTTTCTCTAACGCAACCAGCAACACGATAATCAATGTCACCCAACCATAAGCCATGTATGGGATCGCTTCGATATAGGCTTTGATGCCTTCGCCTGCTTCAGCAACACCATTCGCTTCAAGCAGTGAGCTAAAGAAGATTGCCCATGTTGAGATTGGCACCAAAATACAGATGGGTGCAGCGGTGGAGTCAACCAGATAAGAGAGTTTTTCGCGCGAGATGTTGTACCCATCCGTGATCTTTTTCATCGATGAAGAGATAGCAATAGCGTTCAGGTAGTCATCAATAAAGATCATGATGCCGAGCAAAAAGGTCATCAGCATCGATTGCTTACGGCTCTTAACCTTGGTCACCAACATATTCGAGAAGCTTAAGATGCTGCCGCCCTTTTCGAGAATCGCAATTAATCCCCCCATTAGGCCACACACGAGGATGATCCAAGCAATGGTTTCATCCATCATCACATCCATCGAGATGCCAACAATCTGCTCAACGGCTTCGGTTGGGTTGAGCATCAGCACGCCGGCAATCGCGCCACTAAAGAGTGCTTCGACGGTGCGGTGAGTCGCTAAAGCGAACACTAAAACAAGCGCCGTCGGCAGCAGGCTCATCCACCCGTAGGACTCACCTTGTTGATGGTTTAATCCCAGTACAGTGAAAAAAACGAAGGTCGCCACCACTAACAGATAGACTATTAGGTGTTGACTGTTGATTTTCAGCGGCGCGTCCAGCGCCTTAGTTTGCGTCGTCATACTTATATTTCCTTTATTTAAGCTGAATGCAACATCCAGTCGATTTCTAGTGGGGTGATCTCACGTTCGAATTCCGCGAGTTCACTCCGTTTGCAAGCTAAATATATATCGACAAACTCCTTCGAAATGTACGGGGCTAGTTCACTACGTTCTAGCTGGTCGAGCGCTTCTGACATACGCAATGGTAGGTCAATTGCATCATCACTGAGAGAGTTTGGACATTGGTCTTTGGTATAGTTTTCACTCGCCAATACTGCGGAAAGTACTACGGCAGCGAGAATATAAGGGTTAACGTCGGCTCCGGCTATACGATGTTCAATTCGACGGTTTTTGCTGTCACTGATAGGAACGCGTAAAGCGACACCACGGTGGTTTTCGCCCCAGTCTGCTTTCGTTGGTACGTAAGCACCCGGAACAAAGCGGCGATAGGAGTTAACGTTAGGACAAATCAAGGCCATGGAGTCAGATGTTTGAGCAAGCATCGCTGCTATGGTTTGATAAAAGAGGTGACTTGGTTGGCCGTCAGGTTGGCTAAAGTGATTATTGTCGTTGGAATCCACCAAGCTAAGGTGGATGTGCATACCGTTACCAGCTTGTTCACTAAATGGCTTAGCCATGAAGGTAGCATCGAAATCATGTTGATTAGCAACTTGACGAATTAGGCGTTTGACGATGATGATTTCATCACACACTCGTAGTACATCTTTAGAGTGGTTGAAGTTAATTTCAAATTGTCCTGGGGCGGATTCTGATAGTGCCCCCGAAGTATTTAACCCTTGCTCTTGAGCGACTTTGTTAAGATCGGTCAAAAAGTCTGCGTAATCATCCAAACCGTCCAAGTCATAGACTTCGGTATCTTTTTCTCGTGATTTTTTGTTTGGATTGATGGCAGTTTGTAGCGCTCCCATCTTACCCCGCTTCCTGTCGATTAAGTAAAACTCTAGCTCTAAGGCAACACATGGATGTTGATCTTTAGCGTGTAACTTTTCGAGAATTTCACTGACGATATTACGAATAAAGAGCGGGTTTGGTGTGTAGGCTGACTCATCCATCATACTCAACATTATTTGGCCCACTTGCTCTTTAGCGGTAGGCATTAATGTGTCCGCAATTGGGAAACACATGTTGTCTGGTTCTCCCAATTCTTCACCTAGCCCTGCTGTTTCAACCACATTACCTTTGGTATCTAAAGTAATTGTCGAGAGGGGAAGAGCTATTCCTTTATGCAGCTTGTGTAGTGCACTTACTGGGATGCGCTTGCCTCTTGGTGTGGCATTGATGTCGGTAAAAATCAGATCAACAAACTCGATGTTGGGCCATTTTTGTCGAAAATTTTTAACTTCCTGTAGATACGATTCCATTGTGTTCTCCAACTAGCCTCTATTTGGTAAATTGAAAGTAACAAAAAAGAAACAAGTCAATTGTACTAATTAGACTAAAGTCTATATTTAAAGGTCATTTCCTTTTAATACATGGGCTTGTGTTGATTGTTTTGAAATTTACCATTTTATTGAAAGATGTTTTTGTTAACTATTTTGTAACAGTTGATTGTGTTTTGCTCAATATAATGTCCAAGATTAGTCTTTTTTTTGACCGAAAAAGTGGGTTTGGTCACGCTTTGGTCATAATATCGAACATCGGCGTTGATAATTTTGTACGTGATTTGTAGTGTGGGTGTTAAATAAATCGAACGCGGAAGTAACATGTCTAGAACAAGCAAACCCATTATTGGAATTGTTAGTTGCGCTAAAGAATTGGGTGGCTATCAAATACAGGCAGTGAATAATTTTTACCTCACGGCTGTGAAAGACTTTGGTGGATTGCCACTGATATTGGCTCCGGATATGGCAAGTGAAGATGTTGAGCGTCTTCTTAACATCTGCGACGGTTTTTTATTTCCTGGGAGCCACTCAAATGTGGCACCACATCATTACAACGGCACTCATGAAGAGTCTAAGAAAGATGAAGCTCGAGATGAGCTTTCCTTTACTTTGATCCGTCAAGCGATAGACAAAGACATTCCGTGTTTTGGTGTTTGCCGTGGATTTCAAGAGATGAATGTTGCTCTAGGTGGTTCACTGAACCCAGCAGTTCATGATTCAGGTTTCAACGACCATCGAGAGAGTGAGGCCGAAGATTTTGAAGAAAAGTACGCACCATCACACGCGGTATTGGTGCAAAAACAAAGTTTGTTTGAGAAATGGCTGACTGAAAATCATTGGGAAAACACTATCTTTTTTGAGGTTAATACGCTTCATAACCAAGGGGTTGACCAATTAGCTCCCCAACTGACCGTAGAAGCTAAAGCACCGGATGGTTTAGTGGAAGCGTTTAGTCTTCCAGGGCAAAAATTCTTTGTTGGCGTGCAGTGGCACCCAGAATGGAAAGCAAAAACGAATCATTTCTCTCAAATTTTGTTTAAAGAATTTATGATGGCGGCCTCTCTATAAATTAGGAGCCACCTACATGGACAACCAAGAGATTGGTAAAAATATTGTTCGATTAAGAAAAGAACATGGATTGTCACAACGAGAATTAGCTGAACGAGCAGGTATTACACATAGCGCGATCTCTTCGATTGAGAATGCGAAGGTAAGCCCTTCGGTGAGTTCGTTGCAAAAAATAGTGAATGTTTTTTCTTTATCTCTTTCGGAGTTTTTCACACTTGAACAACCCAAAAGCGACGAAGTGAAGGTTGTCGTTGCGCCTGAAGAGTTGGTTGAAATGGGCAGTGAGTCGGTTTCAATGAAACTGGTAACCAACGGCAGCAAAGAACAGGTAATTGGATTTTTGATTGAAGAGTATGCCCCCCACGGCACAACGGGTGCGGCGGAAATTAAACATGAAGGCGAAGAGATCGGCACTATTTTAGAGGGCGAAATCACTCTGGAATACAAAGAGCAATCTTTTGTCCTTAAACAAGGTGAATCGTACATTATTGATACGACGCAGCCGCACAAGTTTACAAATCACACAGACAAGGCTTGTCGAATGATAAGCGCGCATACGCCAACCACATTCTAAGTGGGCCTTGCCTTGTTGTGATAACAAGGAGAGCGTATGAAAACCCAAGAACAATGGATTGAACTGAAAAACAATCTAAACATCGAAAATCGTGCCTTTATTAATGGCGAATATAGCGCAGCTATCAGTGGAAAAACTCTAGATGTTGTTAATCCGGCTACCGACGAGACACTGACCCAGATAGCTCGTTGCCAAGAAGAAGATGTTGAGCTTGCGGTAACATGTGCTCGTCAAGCTTTCCTTTCTGGTGAATGGAGCAACAGTGCTCCGTCATATCGCAAAGCGGTACTCAGCCAATTTGCAACGCTGATTGACCAACATCGTGAAGAACTTGCGTTGCTGGAAACCCTAGATACGGGTAAACCAATCAGCCACAGCGTTTCAACCGATATTCCTGGTGCTGCAAGCGCACTGCGTTGGTATGCAGAAGCCATCGATAAAGTGTATGGGGAAGTCGCGCCAACTGAACAAGATGTACATGCCTTTGTTTCTCATCAAGCTATCGGTGTTGTTGCAGCGGTAGTTCCATGGAACTTTCCATTGTGGTTAGCTTGCTGGAAACTTGGCCCTGCATTAGCTGCAGGTAATAGCGTTATTCTGAAACCCTCTGAAAAATCTTCTCTCACTGCTATTTATATTGGTCAACTTGCCAATCAAGCCGGCTTACCACGTGGCGTTTTTCAAGTCGTTACAGGTTTTGGCCATGAAGCCGGTGATGCTTTAGCGAAACACCATGACGTAGACTGTATTGCATTTACGGGGTCTACTCGTATTGCTGGTCAATTAATGGTTCGTTCTGGTGAAACCAATCTTAAGCGTGTGTTTGCCGAGGCTGGTGGTAAGAATGCCAATATCGTATTTGAAGACTGCGAAGACCTAGATCGTGCAGCCGCAGAAACCGCTGGTGGTTGCTTCTATAACCAAGGCGAAGTCTGTGTCGCTGCAACTCGTTTATTGGTGCACGAAAGCATCAAAGATCGCTTTGTTGATAAAGTCATTTCTGCGGCTCAATCCTTTAGGCCGAAAGACCCAATGGACACCTCATCTTCGATGGGAGCGCTCATCGATCAAGGTCACAAATCAAAAGTGCTTGAATATATAGAGCTTGGCCAAGCGGAAGGTGCAGTTCTTCGTTGTGGTGGTGATGTTGAAGGCAAAGGCGCATTTGTTGAGCCGACCATTCTTGATAACGTTGACAATAAAATACGTGTCGCTCAGGAAGAGATATTTGGTCCTGTACTTTGTGTTATTTCATTTAAAGATGAAGCGGAAGCAGTCGCAATCGCCAATGACTCAAAATACGGTTTAGGTGCGGCGCTTTGGAGCGATAACATTAACCGCGTACACCGCGTAGCTAAACAGCTTCAAGCAGGTTCTGTTTGGGTGAACAACTACAACGAAGGTGATATGACCGTCCCTTTTGGTGGGTTCAAAATGAGTGGTAATGGCCGTGATAAGTCACTGCACGCCATCGAAAAATTCACCGAAACCAAAACGACTTGGATTCGCCTTCACCCTTAGCCTGCTGATGATTAATAAAGGAATATCACTATGAATAAGCATACGGATTCGTTTTACGCTCACTCTATCCCGAACATGCCAGAGTTCCCACAACTGCAAGACAACATTGAGTGTGATGTGTGTGTGGTCGGGGCTGGGTTTTCAGGTTTATCTTCAGCTCTTCATTTAGCAGAGAAAGGTTTTAATGTAGTGGTACTAGAGAGTGCCAAAGTCGGTTTTGGAGCAACTGGTCGTAATGGTGGACAGATCGTCAATAGTTACAGTCGAGATGTTGATGTGATAGAAAGCCGTTACGACCAATCCCAAGCTAAAGCCTTGTGTGACATGATTTTCGAAGGCGGAGATGTCATTCGTGGCCTAATCGAAAAATACGATATTGAGTGTGACCACAAACGCGGTGGCCTATTTACCGCGCTAAACAAAAAGCAGTTAAAAGGCTTAGAGCATCATAAGAAAAACTGGGAGCGATATGGCAATGACCAGCTCACCATGTTGGATGCTAGCCAAGTAGAAGAGGCGGTTGGTACTCAAGCTTACACCGGTGGCTTGCTTGATATGCGTGGTGGGCACATTCATCCGCTTAAACTCGCATTGGGGGAAGCCGCAGCATTTGTTTCTCTTGGTGGTCAAATTTTTGAACAATCAGCGGTAACGTCCATTGAAAAAGGCGCGAATCCTGTTGCAAGAACAGCGAGCGGTAGTGTGAAGAGTAAATATTTGGTGTTAGCTGGCAACGCCTACTTAGGTGGGTTGGCTCCAAATATCAGTAACAAAGCGATCCCATGTGGAACTCAAGTCGTGGCGACAGAGCCGCTTACCGATGAGCAACTAAAACAGGTTTTACCAAGTGACTACTGCGTTGAAGACTGTAATTACTTACTGGACTATTTCCGATTGAGTGCCGACAAACGCTTGTTGTTTGGGGGTGGGGTGGTTTATGGCGCTCGTGACCCTCAAGACATTGAATCTCTGATTCGTCCTAAGCTAGAAGGTATTTTCCCACAGCTTAAAGGTATCAAGATTGATTACACATGGACTGGTAACTTCTTACTTACCTATTCACGTATGCCGCAGTTCGGCGCATTCGACGACAATATTTATTATTTGCAAGGCTACAGTGGCCATGGAGTTACCTGTACTCACTTGGCTGGCAAGCTATTGGCAGAAGCCTTAACAGGGCATGCCGAACGATTTGATGCCTTCGCACAACTCAAGCACTACGCCTTCCCTGGTGGACGTCACTTCCAAATACCATTCACAGCAGTTGGCGCAGCGTATTACAACCTAAGAGATAAGCTGGCTATCTAACCGGACGATAAGGAACACCCAATGAGTAGAGTAGTAAAATTCGCGGCCCTGCAACTGACCAAAAGCTGGGATCTGGAAGATAACCTAAATAAAGCTAAGCAAGCGATTCGTGAAGCTGCGAGTAACGGTGCCAATGTGGTTTTGCCGCAGGAATTGTTCGCTGCCCCTTACTTTTGTAAGAAGCAAGAAGCTAAGTATTTTGAGTTGGCCGAGGAAGTAGACAACTGTCTGTTGATAACAGAGATGAGTGCATTGGCAAAAGAACTCGGGGTCGTGATTCCAGTTAGTTATTTTGAAAAAGCGGGCAATACCTTCTTTAACTCATTAGTGATGATTGATGCCGATGGCACTGTGCTAGATAACTACCGCAAATCACACATCCCGGATGGTCCGGGTTATAGCGAAAAATACTATTTTAGTCCTGGAGATACTGGTTTCAAAGTCTGGCAAACCCAGTTTGGTAAGTTCGGCGCTGGTATTTGCTGGGATCAATGGTTTCCTGAGCTTGCTCGTAGCTTAGCGTTACACGGTGCAGAAGCCATTTTTTACCCAACCGCTATTGGCAGCGAACCACAAGATCCAACTTTAGATTCTCGTGATCACTGGCAACGCACTATGCAAGGCCATTCCGCCGCAAACTTGGTTCCTGTGATTGCGTCTAATCGCGTAGGCACAGAGTGTGATGATGGCATTGAAACCACATTCTACGGTTCCTCTTTTATTACCGATCATACTGGTGGCAAGTTGGCAGAAGCGCCACGTGATGAGGAAGCTATCATTTACGCGGAGATTGATTTAGCCGCAACGGCTCAAGCGCGTCACTCGTGGGGGTTGTTCCGTGACCGCCGCCCAGATCTATATGGCTCTGTGGGCAAACTAGCAGTTTAAAGGGGCAGACTATGCAGTTATCGACAACACCACTGCAAGATGGGTTCTACTTTCCAGCTGAGTTTCATCCTATTGAAGAAGTTTGGTTGGCTTGGCCAGAAAGACGAGACAATTGGCGTGATAACGCCCTTCCTGCCCAGCAAACATTCGCTAGCATTGCGAATGCGATAGCAGAGGTGACTAAGGTTTGTGTCGCCGTGAGTGCGAAGCAATTTGATAAGGCGAGAGCATTGCTTCATTCAGACATTCGGCTTGTTGAAATCCCATTCAATGATGCGTGGATGCGTGATATTGGGCCCACAGTGTTGGTGAATCAAGACGGCGAGCGTCGTGGAATCAACTGGCAGTTTAACGCTTGGGGTGGTGACTATAATGGCCTCTATGAAAACTGGCAGCAGGACGACCTAGTGGCTAGCTCAGTATGTGACATTATCGGGATTGATCACTACAACGCCCCATTCGTTTTAGAGGGGGGCTCAATACATACCGATGGCGAAGGTACGCTCTATACAACAGAAGAGTGTTTGCTTAGTCCGGGACGCAACCCTGAGTTGAATCAACAACAGATAGAAACACATCTCAAAGAATATCTGGGTATTGAAAAGGTCATTTGGCTGCCTAAAGGACTATTCGATGATGAAACTGACGGACATGTTGATAATTTGATGCATGTGATTGCCCCGGGGAAAGTGGTATTGAGTTGGACTGATGATCCTTCAGACCCACAATTCGCATTATCTCGTCAGGCGGAACAAGTGTTAAAAGATCAATCTGATGCTAAAGGTCGAGAGATTGAAATCATCCGTTTACCGTTGCCAGGGCCTTTGCACTATAGCGAAGCAGAAGCCAGCGGAATTGATAAAAGTGACGGAATGACACGTGATGCAGGGGAAAGGTTAAGTGCTTCTTATGCCAACTTTCTTATCGCGAATGGCTATGTGTTTTTGCCATTGCTCGATGATAGAACTGACGAGCAGGCAATAAAAATATTGCAGCAAGCGATGCCTGAACATCAAGTCGTTGGTATACCAACGCGTGAGGTTTTGCTTGGTGGAGGTAACATCCACTGCATTACTCAGCAGATCCCTGCTTAAGAAAATCATTATAAAAACAATGAGATATTGGTTTCTGCTTGGTAGGGTAACTATCAGTAGACGCCAAGGTAAAGCTGTCAAAAGGAATCACCATGCAACAAATTACAAATCAATCATTGCTGTCGTTTATGGTGCTAAATCAAGACCAAGGTATTGCTGTAAGTAACCCCGCGACGGGTGAAATACTTGGTTATGCACCAGTGTCATCTGAACATGACATTTTAGATGGTGTCTCGCGTGCAAGCGTAGCGCAAAAAGAGTGGGCTTTGCTGCCAGCCAAAACCCGTTCTGGTTTGCTACAAAAATGGTATCAGTTGTTACTTGAAAACAAGGAAGATCTAGGTCGCCTGATGACGTTAGAGCAAGGCAAACCATGGGCAGAAGCACAAGGTGAAGTGTTGTACGGCGCAAGCTTTATCGAGTGGTTTGCTGAAGAAGCGAAGCGTACCTATGGTGAGACAATCCCAGCGCCAAGTAGCGACAAACGCCTTGTTACGATTAAACAACCTATTGGAGTAGCTTGTGCGATTACTCCGTGGAATTTTCCAATTGCAATGATAACTCGTAAGGCAGGTCCAGCACTTGCAGCCGGCTGTAGTTTTATTGTGAAGCCGTCTGAATCCACACCGTTATCTGCTTTTGCTGTAGCTGAGCTAGCATATCAAGCGGGCATTCCTCGTGATGTACTGCAAGTGGTATTGGGAGCGAATTCTCGTCAAGTTGGCGGTATTTTTACCTCACATCCTCTGATTCGTAAGCTCTCTTTCACGGGCTCTACGCAAGTTGGAAGAGTGCTGATGCAGCAAAGTGCAAACGACATCAAGCGAACGTCAATGGAGCTTGGTGGAAATGCACCATTTATCGTATTTGATGATGCAGATATTGATGCGGCTGTGCTTGGTGCAATGGCATCTAAGTTTCGTAATGCCGGTCAAACCTGCGTCTGCGCTAACCGTTTTTATGTACATAACAAGGTGTACGATAAGTTTGTTGAAAAATTCGATGCAGCAGTGCAGCAGCTTAAAGTAGGCAATGGTCTAGAAGAGGGTGTAAATGTTGGTCCGGTAATAAGCGAATCAGCAAAACAAGGTATTCAGTCCCTCATTGACGGTGCAATCGAACAGGGCGCGAAACCAGTTACTGAGCCGAAAACTCTTGATGGTCTATTCATGCAACCTGTCGTTCTCAAAAACGTTACGCATGATATGGATATTGTCTCGCAAGAGATCTTTGGCCCAGTCGCTCCGGTGATCAGATTTGATGATGACCAACAGCTTATCGAAATGGCTAATGACACTATCTATGGCTTAGCGTCTTACTTCTATAGCCAAAATATTCACCGTGTATGGAAGATAGCAGAAGCGTTGGAATACGGCATGGTAGGAATTAACGAAGGTATGATCTCTACCGAGGTAGCTCCTTTCGGTGGAGTTAAGCAGTCCGGTATCGGACGTGAAGGGGCAAAACAAGGTATCGATGAATACATGGATATTAAATATCTCTGCTTTGGCGGCAATTAATCAAAGGACATGACAATGACAAATCAACAACTACACCAAAGAAGAAGCCAAGTCATCGCTCAAGGTATGGGCGCACTGTATCCACTGTATGTTGAGAAAGCAGAGAACGCCCATGTATGGGATGTCGATGGCAACAAGTACATTGATTTTGCAGCAGGCATTGCGGTAACCAATACGGGACATGCCAATCAGCGTATCAATGAGGCGGTTAAGGCTCAGATCGATAACTTCTCCCATACCTGTGCCATGGTGACGCCGTACGCCTCTTTTGTTGAACTGGCAGAAAAGCTCACGCAGCTGGCTCCCGGTGACAGCGATAAAAAAGCGATTTTCCTGACAACAGGAGCTGAAGCGGTTGAGAATGCTGTGAAAGTAGCGAGAGTTCATACTGGCCGCAGTGGTGTGATTGCTTTTAAAGGTGGCTTCCACGGCCGCACTAATATGACCATGGGGCTAACGGGTAAAGTGGCTCCTTATAAGGCAGGCTTTGGCCCGTTCCCCAATGAAATATTCCACGCACCATACCCAAATGCGTTTCACGGTGTTAGCACAGAGCAAAGCCTACAAGCGTTAGATGACTTGTTCGCCTGCGACATAGAACCATCTCGCGTGGCCGCAATTATCTTCGAACCAGTGCAGGGAGAAGGCGGCTTCTATCAAGCGCCAGCTGATTTTGCGCAAGGCTTGCGTGCGTTGTGTGATAAGCACGGCATTATGTTGATAGCGGATGAGATCCAAACGGGCTTTGCGCGCACGGGTAAAATGTTTGCAACTGAATATCTGGGTATTGAACCCGACATGATCACAATGGCAAAAGGTATTGCGGGTGGTTTCCCTATCTCTGCGGTAGTGGGAAAAGCCGGTGTTATGGATTCGGCATTGCCAGGTGGCTTAGGTGGTACTTACGCTGGCTCTCCGTTGGGTTGTGTGGCTGGTTTAGAAGTCCTAAAAATTATCGAAGAAGAGCAATTGTGTGCTAAAGCAATGGGCATTGGTGAGGTTGTGAATGCTCGTATGAGCAAGCTACAGGAATCGGTTCCAGCTATTGGTGAAATACGTACCACTGGAGCGATGATGGCAATTGAATTTACGGATCCAGAATCAGGCAAACCATTGCAGGACTTAACCAAAGCGGTGATAGCGAAAGCACAAGAGAATGGTCTTATTCTGCTTTCGTGTGGTGTAAAAGCCAACGTGATCCGCTTGTTGCCACCGTTGACCATTGAGTCTGAAGTATTAAGTGAAGGTCTGGATAAGCTAGAGGCCATCATCCTCGATATCATTTAAAACTCATCAAGGACTGTAAATTGGTAAAGAAAAAGTTTAAAGGTCTAGCGTTTACGCTAGGCCTTTAAACTAATTGGGAGTGGGGGGCGAAACATGATGCCCCTATTTAGTAATAGAGGAGCTTCACTTTGATGAATGTCAGAAGCTAATGCTTGAAACGTGTAATCTGCTCAGAAAGCTGTCGGCCGACATCATGTCGGCCTTCTTTGTTTTTCCAGTTAAGATAGAGTGTATCTAGGGCGTGTTGATCTTTCGTGGTTAAATTTCGTTCGAGATAAAAGCGTTTTAATCGCGGCGAGGGGGAAGTAGCCTAGTCACTCTAAGCAAATCTCCCTCAACAAAGAGTAAAACGCTTTTAGCCGAACCCTTCGGGCAGCGTTTGCTGGTCATTTCTACTACGTTATCGGCTTCTCATGTAGGCTAGCTACACATCGACGCCACTGCCTTGTATAAATACCCAGCAACTCGCTGCAAAAATCAGCTCGAAAGATCAACACGCCCTAATTATTCATCGCTAATTTACCAAGTTTCATTGCAGCAGCGTGGTGGCGGTGCATCAGTTGTTCCATGTCTACGCCAATCACGGCACCATCGTTAACTCGCCATTTTCCGGCTACCATCACTTTATCCGCTTGTTGAGCACCACAAAGTAGTAATGCTGCCAGTGGATCGTGGCTACCAGAGAAACGAATGTCGTCGAGTTTGAACATCGCGATGTCGGCTTGTTTGCCGACCTCTAGCGTACCAATGTCGGTTCTGCCCATTGCGCGTGCAGAGCCTGATGTCGCCCAGCGCAGTGCATCGAAGTGTGAAACATTGGCAGAGCCATATTGCAGACGTTGTAGATACATCGCCATACGCACTTCGGCAATCATGTTCGAACCGTCGTTTGAGGCCGAACCATCGACACCCAGCCCGACTTTTACGCCAGCGGCTTCAAGATCGTTGTTCTTACAAATACCGGAAGCCAACATCATGTTGGAGGTTGGGCAGTGGCTGATGCCTATCCTGGCTTTACCCAAACGCTTGATCTCTTCTGGATTAAAGTGAATACCATGAGCAAGCCAAGTGCGTTCGTTGAGCCAGCCTACATCTTCTAGGTAGTCGACAGGGCGTAGGCCAAACTTCTCGATACAGAAGTCCTCTTCATCGAGCGTTTCGCATAGGTGAGTGTGCATCATTACGTTTTCACGCTCACTGATCTTGGCGGTCTCTTTCATCAGGTCTGTAGTGACCGAGAACGGCGAACAAGGCGCGAGTGCAATTTGAATCATCGCCCCTTCATCACGCTGGTGGTAATCACGAATCAAGCGTTCACTGTCATCAATGATGGTTTGTTCGGTTTGAATGGTGTGTCTTGGAGGTAGCCCCCCTTCATCTTCCCCTAAGCTCATTGAGCCACGCGTAAATATCGCTCTCACGCCTAGCTTCTCTGCCGCTTCGACTTGTAAATCAATAGCGTGCTCAAGCCCGTTTGGCAACAAATAATGATGGTCTGACGCTGTGGTACAGCCGGACATCATCAGCTCAACCAGCGCCAACTCTGTAGCGAGGCTCATCATCTCAGAATCGAGGTTAGCCCAAACCGGGTAGAGGCTTTGTAGCCAATGGAAGAGCTCTTTATTGAGTGCGCCGGGGTAGGCACGCGTTAGGGTTTGATAGAAGTGGTGGTGCGCATTGATAAGCCCAGGAGTCACAACATGACGGGAGGCGTCGACGCTGTAATCTACGGGTAAGGTCGGCTCTTTGTGTTTGCCAACCAGCTCAATGATTGTATTACCTTTAATGACAATGCCGCCTCCTGCATCAGCGAGTGATCCAGTGTAGATTGCGAGAGGATTCTTAATCCAGATGGTTTCCATTCATAGTAGTCCTTAGCCATCTCAGCCTTTTCAGGGAAGAGGGTCTTTATTTGGTATTTGTTGTTGAAAGATACATTCGAATCAAGGGTGTTAAAACGTTCAATGTTCTCACCATTCCCTAATTCAGTGGAAATTGGTTTACGTTAGCGAGGGGGCCCGTTTTCTTTCTTTGTTCTCAAAGCTTGCTCTCGGGACTAACTGCCCCGATAGGTCGAGAAGCTGTAAGGCGAGACGAGTAGGGGAACGTGATAGTGTGCGTCTGAGTCGTCTAAACCAAAACGAATCACCACATCATCGAGGAAGGGTATCCCATCAAGCTCTACGCCTTTGCTTTGGTAGTAATCCGCGACGTAGAACACCAATTGATATTTTCCCGGTTGGAAATCACTGCCAGCCAAAATCGGTGCATCGGTTCGACCGTCTGAGTTGGTGGTCACGGTTGTCAGCTTTTCAACCGAGTCATCGGTGACCTTAAAGAGCTCGACTTTGATCTCTGCGCCGGGTAAGCCGTGTGTGGTGTCTAATACGTGTGTTGTTAATCTTCCCATAGTCCTTTAATCGCGCTGTTGGCGCTCCTTTGTTGCGTGGTTTATCTGTGCCATTCAACCCTATATAGCTGCAACGGGTCAGTTTGTTAATACTAACTATGTACGAACTGTATACAATTAGTAAAGTCAATTGTTGGGTAAATGTTGAATTTATAGTGGCTTTATCTTGCCTTTAATGAGCTGATTATTGTTATTTATCGTCTGGTTAAATAATTAAGGTATTGTTTTTATGGGGTAAATTTGTATTAAATCAACTTAATCAACAAAATCTTTACATTAAGATAAATAATTGTATACAATAAAAGCACAAGGGCGAGGTTGCTATATTTTGGGTAAACCCATTGGCTGACTCATTTGATGAACCAGTGAAAAGCAGCTAAGCCAACCACTTATGTTAGGAGTACTTGGATGGATAAGGATTATTCAAGAAATTTGATCGGTTATGGCGCTAACCCGCCCAACCCTCAATGGCCAGGTAATGCGCGCGTCGCGGTGTCTTTTGTCTTGAACTATGAAGAGGGTGGTGAGCGTTGTGTGCTGCATGGCGACGAAGAGTCAGAAGCTTTTTTGTCAGAGATCCCCTCCGCGCAGCCGATCAAAGGCGAGCGTCACATCAGCATGGAATCCATCTATGAGTATGGTAGCCGAGCGGGTGTATGGCGTGTACTTCGCTTGTTCGATGAATATGACATTCCACTGACCGTCTTTGCTGTCGCAATGGCTATTGAGCGTCACCCAGACGTGGCTAAAGCCATGGTCGAGGCAGGGCATGAGATCTGTAGCCACGGCTATCGCTGGATTGACTATCAATACATGGATGAGTTACAAGAGCGCGATCATATGACCAAAGCGATCGAGATCATCCAACAGGTGACGGGTCAACGTCCGCAAGGTTGGTACACAGGTCGCACAGGGCCGAACACGCGCCGTTTAGTAGCAGAAGAGGGCGGCTTTCTTTACGATTCAGATGCCTATGACGATGACCTGCCTTATTGGCACACTGAAACCGGTCATCCACAGCTAGTGATCCCTTACACACTTGATGTGAACGATATGCGTTTTTCAACGGCGCAAGGCTTCAACTCTGGTGAGCAATTCTTCCAGTATTTAAAAGACACTTTTGACACCCTTTATATGGAAGGTGAAACTGCACCGAAAATGATGTCGGTTGGACTGCATTGTCGTCTTATTGGTCGTCCCGGTCGGATTGCTGCATTGAGACGCTTCTTAGATTACGTCAAACAGCACGACAGTGTGTGGTTATGTCGTCGAATCGATATCGCCAACCATTGGCATCAGCACCATCCTTATCAAGCAAATAACGCTCATCATCACCATTATGAACAGCAACAGTGAAGCAAGGAGGCTTAACGTGACTGAATTTCGATCTTGCCAACCAACCACCATGGACCGTGACACTTTTGTCGCGCACTTTGCTGATGTTTACGAACACAGCCCATGGGTTGCTGAAGCGGTGTATGACCAAGGTTTGAATGCTGAAGATGATCATATCGAGAATCTTCATCTAAAAATGGCATCAACCTTGTTAAATGCCGACCAAGGCAAACAGTTGGCTTTGATCAACGCTCACCCGGATTTAGCTGGTCGAGCAGCAGTAAACGGCGAGCTCACAGAGTCGTCGACCAAAGAACAAGCGGGGGCGGGTATTGACCAATGCAGCGCCGAAGAATTTGAAAAATTCACTTCTTACAACAACAGCTACAAAAGTCGCTTCAATTTCCCTTTTATCATGGCGGTGAAGGGAGCCAATCGTTACCAAATTCTTGAGTCGTTCGAGATGCGATTAGGAAATGATAGTGAAACTGAGTTTGCTACGGCGATTCAAGAGATCAACAAGATCGCGATGTTTCGTCTCTGGGATATGTAAGTTAACGGAGTTAACAGCTATCTCAGCCCAGTCTTAGTGCGCTAAGAGCACGCTTTATAAGCGAATAAGCCACTAAGTTCTCATTTTATTATTACTTGATTAATTGGATAGGATTACACGGACATGACCCATAAATTTGAACAGTACATAAACCTTGCAGACGAAAAACTTGGCGCAGAAGCTATCTTCGCAACCGACGATTTTTTCGCCGATAAAAGCCGTCTACTCAGCCACGCCGCACCAGAGTGGAAAGACGACGTATACGACGATAACGGCAAGTGGATGGACGGTTGGGAAAGTCGACGCAAACGCAGCGAAGGTTATGACTACTGTGTCGTTCGCCTTGGCCTAGCTGGCACCATTGCTGGCGTTGATATTGATACCTCATTCTTCACCGGTAACTTCCCACCTTCGGCATCCATTGACGCGTGTTATTCACCACAAGGTGAGCCAACTGATTCAACAGAGTGGCAAGAAATTCTGCCTTCAATGGCTCTGCAAGGTGACTATCATCATCTTGAAGATATTGAAAGCGACCAAGTCTTTACGCACCTACGTTTGAACATCTACCCAGATGGTGGTGTCGCACGCTTGCGTGTTTATGGCCGACCAAGCGTGGATTGGGACGCAATAGATTCTCAGCAACAAGTCGACCTAGCGGCCGTTGAACACGGTGGCCGAGCACTCGCATGTAGCGATGAGCACTACGGTAACAAAGCCAACATCTTAGGCCCAGGTCGCGGTGAAAACATGGGTGATGGTTGGGAAACAGCACGTCGTCGTACACCGGGTAATGACTGGGTTATTGTGGCACTAGGCCATCCAGGTAACATTGAACGCATCGTCGTTGATACGGCTCACTTCAAAGGTAACTACCCAGACAGCTGCTCAATTCAAGCGGCTTACGTGAAGGGTGGTACCGACGACCAAGTGGAAACACAAAGCCTATTTTGGCGTGAACTGTTACCTGCACAAAAGCTGCAAGCCAACGAAATTCACGAATTCATTTCTGAGGTTAACGACCTTGGTGCGATTACCCACGTACGTGCAAACATCTTCCCAGATGGTGGTATCAGCCGTTTGCGTCTGTTTGGTACCAAAGCGAAATAGCTGAGGAAATGAGTATGAGTAATGGAATGCGCCGTTTAGCCATCGAACCGTTAACCAAGCAGGCTTTTGCTGAGTTTGGCGATGTTATCGAGTCCGATAATAGTGATTTTTTCATGATCAACAGTGGATCAACACGTCGCTACCACAAGCTAGCGACAACGGATGTGCAAGACCAAGACGGAGAAGCGATCATCAGCATCTTCCAGGCCACACCGCTGTGCTACCCACTGACCATCAAAATGTTAGAGCGTCATCTACTTGGCTCTCAGGCATTCATTCCATTACTTGGTCAACCCTATTTAATTGTTGTTGCACCAAAAGGTGATAACCCAACGTTAGCCAATAGCCGAGCTTTCTTGAGCAACGGCCGTCAAGGAGTGAACTATCACAAAGGGGTGTGGCATCACCCAGTTCTCGCGCTTACTGATCAAGACCAGTTCTTGATCGTCGATAGAGGCGGTGAAGGGCACAACTGTGATGAAGTGTATTTCGATAGCGATCTCGTGGCATTGCATTTGGACGATCTACCGACTGACAACAATAAGGAACAACAACGCTTAGCGGATGGTTAACTACAGATACAGCTAAAGCATTGTGATACAGGAGTTTATTATGGATCCGCATATTACAGAGTGGTTGAATTTAGCAATTCGCTGGATTCACATGATTGTAGGTGTTTCGTGGATAGGCGCATCATTTTACTTTGTTTGGTTAGAGAATAACCTCAATCGAGTCAATCCTAAAACCGGCCTTTCAGGCGACTTATGGGCAATTCACGGCGGTGGTATTTATCACCTAGAGAAGTACAAACTCGCGCCACCAGAAATGCCAGAGCATCTGCACTGGTTCAAATGGGAAGCTTACTTCACGTGGATCACCGGTGTGTGTCTGCTGGGCGTGGTTTACTACCTTAACGCTGAGATTTACCTGATTGCACCGGGCTCTGGCCTTGATTCAAGCACAGCCATCGCGATTGGTATTGGTTCATTCATCGCTGGTTGGTTTATCTATGATTTGCTGTGTGATTCGCCACTGGGTAAAACCCCCGTGCTGCTTGGTGTGGTGCTGTTTGTGCTGCTCGTTGCTGCGACCTATGGCCTAACCCAAGTGTTCAGTGGTCGCGGTGCTTACATCCACGTCGGTGCGATCATTGGTACCATCATGGTCGGTAACGTGTTTCGTGTGATCATGCCAGCGCAGCGTAACTTGGTGAAAGCGATTGAAGAGAAGCGCGAACCGGATCCGGCATTGCCAGCGAAGGGCTTACTGCGTTCTCGTCACAACAACTACATGACACTGCCGGTGCTGTTCATCATGATCAGTAATCATTTCCCAAGCACTTATGGCTCGGAGTACAACTGGTTGATCCTTGCTGGGCTTTCGATTTTCAGCATTTTGGTGCGTCACTACTTCAACACCCGTCACGGCAGTCAGAAGTTTGCATGGGCAGTTCCTGTGGCGGCATTGGGGATGATCACGCTCGCGTTTGTCACGTCACCGTACGCGAAAAAGCAGATGCCCCCCGTTGTACAAGCGCCAGTGGTTCAAGAAGTGCAAATCAGCGTGACTGAATTGGTGACAGAAGAGCGTGCTGCAAACGATGCCGCTTCAATGACGACTACCACCCCAGCACACGCAATGCAATCGGCAGGCGTTAGCTTTGAAGCAATTAACCAAGTCATTCAAGAGCGTTGTTCAGTGTGTCACTCTGCGACGCCTAGCCACGCTGCTTTTGCTGTCGCGCCAGGCGGAGTGATACTGGATACTCCAGAAGAGATCAAAGCCAACGTACCAAGGATTGTGGCGCAAACCGTCACAACCAAGGTGATGCCGCTCGGTAACTTAACTCAAATGACCGACGAAGAGCGTGCCCTCATCGGCACTTGGGTAGAGCAAGGCGCTACGCTTCAATAGTGTAACGATGCAATAGTATAAAGCTTTCACTTAAACTCATCTCACCTTATTTCCCCGGCTCATATCGCCGGGGTTTTTGATCTTGAAATAGGGGGGGGGGCATATTGTTATCTTCAAAATCAACGAAAATTTGCAGTCTCTGAATGAAACAAACTGAAGTTTAATTGTGTGTTGGAGCGACAGCTAACACTTTGGCGTTAGCTGTTGACTCGGTGACCAGCGGCAAAGGCTATAAATCGATAGCGGAATAGCTTGCGTGTGGCGCTTCAACCAAGCTAGCCCAGTATTTGTCGCCGTATGACCAATGCCACCATTCAAATGGGTAATTGATGAACCCGGCTTGCTCCATGCACTTGAATAGAATTTTTCTGTTTTCAACGACGTCGTCTGCAAGTGAATCACAAAATGAATAGCACCTTCCTGCTGAGCTAGCCGCATCTTCATCGTATTGACAGCCCAGATCAATTTCATTTCCTAGGCGATCAACCAAAGAGACGTCGACGGCTCCTCCTGTCGGGTGCCCAGCAACACTCGGTGGAGCGATATACTCGGCGGTGGTCTCATGAATCTGGTGAGAGTTCAGGCTCACATTTTTTTCAGAGCAGAACAGTTTAATCAATCGGCGGTTATAGATAAAGCGTTGAAAAGACTTTGGTCTGTATGTCTCTTTTACAGAGAGGTAGACCCCTTCCGGTAAGCTAAGTGACGCCTCACGGAGTCGTTTAACGACGCTTTCTCTTGCGATAAATTGGTTTGCATAACCGAGTTCAACATCATAATCGAGAATGATTTTTGTGCCGTTAGGGTCAATAGGCACCATGAGTTCTTGGCTCTCAATTACAGGCATGTTTTGTACTTGTTTATCTAATAAACTTATTTTTTTCAATGGTTAAGGCCTATCAAAAGTAATGCTT
The DNA here is from genome assembly GCF_947488985.1 of uncultured Vibrio sp. GTDB lineage: Bacteria > Pseudomonadota > Gammaproteobacteria > Enterobacterales > Vibrionaceae > Vibrio. The sequence goes on along the minus strand of NZ_CANLBV010000004.1, from coordinate 33,394 downwards.
TAGCAACACATTCATATCGGTGGAAAACCATTATTGTTTTGAATATTCAAGATTGTGTCTTATCAATGTCAAATTTTAGATTTGGCTGAGTTCTCAGAGGCGATCTGCCACCACTCGCTAGATAAAGAGCGAGTGATATCGATAACCAACTAGCTAGACAAAGACAGTGCGAACGACAATAAGATAGGCAGCGTGATAATGCTTAAGAAGTTGCCGAACAACACCATAGACGCGACTTTCGGTGGCTCGACATTGAACCTTTCTGCAAACAGATAGTTCATCACGGCAGAGGGCAGCATGGTGAACAGCACCATCATTTGTAAATGCAGCATTGGCAGAGGAATAAAGAAGTCGATGATAGAAAAGGCGATAGCCCCAGTCAGCAGCGATTGCGCCGTACACCACAAGCCGACTTTTAACCCGCTCAACTTCAAGTTGACCATTTGTGATCCCAGTGACAAAAGCATGATCGGGACAGCAGCTTGCCCAAGCAGTAATGTGGCTTCGTAGATTGGATTCCACACCGCAATACCGGACAAATTCAGTGTCATTGCTAATAAAGCTGCCAAGAATATTGGCATCTTGAAGATCTGTTTGATTGGGTTACCGTCGCTTAATAACGCCAATCCCACACTGATATGAGCACACGCCGATACCACAAACAGCAGTACTGCTGGGGCCAAGACACTTTCGCCAAAGGTATACGTGAACAGGGGAATCGCAAGGTTGCCGCTATTGCGAAACATGTGTGGCGGAGCCCAAGCTTTGAAGTTGAGCTTAAAGATCTTACAGATGCAAAAACGGGAAACAGAATGCTGACGACCTGTTCGAACATAGAATTCCTTTCTAAGTATGTGTTGTTTTAAACGGACAATACAAGCGCAATGAGTTGCAAGCAAGCTCGTGGGTTTGCAAACCGCTTTCATCTCGAACAAAATTTAACCACGAAAGGTCAACACACTCTAGTCATGAGCTGAAACTAAATTAAATGTATTAGTGTGAAAATAGGTGAAAGAACATCGCCTAGAACTCAGGCGATGTTTAACTTTACAAAAAATAAGTTGTTAAGACGTATGCTTTCCAAGCGACTATGAAAAACGCTTAGTTAGAATAAATCCTGAAGCCGAGTATAAAGTGATTGAAATACTTTACGTTTAGCTCGGTAATAGGTGGCTTTTTCAATATTAGGTTCATGTCTTTGTACTAACCTAGGTACAGGACATACATCGTCTAAACTTGTATTTGGTTCAACACCTAAGATAGCTAGACGAGCCGCTCCCAATGCAGGGCCAACATCTCCACCTTCACGATAAACAAGTGGCATCTCTACAATATCAGCAAGCATTTGGCGCCAAAACTGGCTTCTAGCACCGCCGCCAATTAATGAGACTTCATCTGGTATGTTTTTGGTAACATGAAGGGCATCAAAACCATCGGCAAAGGCAAAGCCTACACCCTCGAGAACGGCTTGAGCTAATTCAAGTCTGGTGGTGGTATGACTCATGCCAAAAAAGACACCTTTGGCGTTTGGGTTGTTATGTGGTGTACGCTCTCCTGACAAATAAGGTAGAAATACAACACTTGAAGAGGTGTCTGCGTTGTTCTCTACCTCAGCCAACATAGTGCCAACATCATCAAAATCGGTAAGATCTGCAACCCATTGTAAGCAAGATGCGGCGCTTAAGATTACTGACATCGTATGACAAGTGCTTGGCAGAGCATGACAAAAACTGTGTAGAGCGGATTCAGGGTTTGATACAAAGTTTTCGCTTACTGCAAAGTAAACCCCTGATGTACCAAGGGATAACATTGCTTGGCCAGGGTTTATGATACCTACCCCAATAGCTCCTGCTGCATTGTCACCACCACCTGCAATCACTGGTACTTGTGCCATTCCCCACTGTTCAGCGATTTCTTTTGATAAGGTGCCTGTTATTTCGTTACCTTCAAATAATGTTGGCATGTGGCGACGAGCCAAACCAGTTGCGGCAAGTAGATCATCATTCCAATCACGTTTCTCGACATCCAGCCAAAGTGTACCTGCCGAGTCAGACATATCAGAGGCAAAATCTCCTGTCATTTTGAATCGCAAATAATCTTTGGGTAATAGCACTTTGTCTATTGCTGCAAATAGTTCAGGTTCATGGTTAGCGACCCATTTCAACTTCGGTGCTGTAAAGCCTGGCATCATAATATTGCCAGTTATCGAGCGGCTATTTGGTACCTCAGCTTCTAGTTGACGGCATTCTTCTTCACAGCGGCCATCATTCCATAAAATTGCGGGGCGAATGATGTCACCATCCGCATCAAGCAATGTAGCGCCATGCATTTGACCAGATAGACCGATAGCTTTGACTTGAGCTAGGTCGATTTGGCTCGAAAGACCAGAAATTGATTCGCATGTCGCTTTCCACCAATCCATAGGGTTTTGCTCTGACCAAAGCATATGAGGTCGTGACACCGTTAATTTTACCGTTTGAGAGGCAATAATGTCTCCAGCACGAGACATTGCGATAGACTTAACACCTGATGTACCTAAGTCGATACCAATATACATAATTTGTCCTCTTAAAAGCTCAGGCTTGTCCGCCTTGCTGAAAAATTGCTAACTGACAGGGAGTATTGATGTGTTGGTAGCTTCATACAATTATGTTATTTGGTAGTCAATTTCAGGGATTTCACGAACGTGTGCGAGATCACACCGAAAAGTTAGATCGACTGATAAACTCCGGCCCAAGTTCTGATAAGAGTCCCTGTTTATATGAACAAAAAATTTCGTATCAATTTATTATTTAACGCGAACAAAACTTATGATCGTCAAGTGATTGAAGGGATCGGGGAGTATTTGCAAGCCTCTCAATGTGATTGGGACATTTTCCTTGAAGATGACTTTACAACACACCTTGAAAATATCCACGCTTGGCAAGGTGATGGTATTATAGCCGACTTCGATAATCCTGAAATTTTAGAGTTGCTCGCCGATAGTACTATTCCAGTCGTTGGCGTTGGCGGTTCTTACCAAGATATGAATGATTATCCTGATGTGCCTTATGTAGCAACAGACAACGAAGCTTTGGTTGAACTAGCCTTCAAACATCTAAAAGATAAAGGGCTACAGAATTTTGCATTTTATGGGTTTGCTGATGTTGACAATAAAAGGTGGGCGACTGAGAGAGAACGAGCCTTTAGTAAAATAATAAAAAAAGAAGGATACTTTTGCTCTATATATCGAGGTAGCGATACTAGTCCCCATAATTGGCAATATGATATGAATCGACTAGCAGATTGGATCCAAATGCTTCCAACTCCAACTGGTATTATTGCAGCAACAGATTCTCGAGCGCGTCATCTTCTACAAGTTTGTGATCATCTTAATCTTATGGTGCCTGATAAAGTATCGATAATTGGTATTGATAACGAAGAACTGGCTAGATACTTAACTCGAGTTTCTCTTAGCTCTGTTGCCCAGGGTTGCAAAGAAATGGGATATCGAGCAGCTAAAATGTTACATAAACATATTAAAGTTAACTCAAATGAAAATGCGGCACCAAATAAAAAAAGGGTTTATGAACGGGTATTAGTCCCACCATCAAAAGTGTATCAGCGTCAGAGCTCAGATTATCAGGCATTGAAAGATACTTATGTCATTCAAGCTATGCATTTTATTCGTCAAAATGCATGCAAAGGAATTAAAGTTGAGCAAGTTTTAAGTTACGTTGGAATATCTAGGTCAAATATGGAGTCACGATTTAAAGAAGAACGTGGGCACTCAATCCATCAGGAAATTCATAACTCTAAATTAGAAAGGGCATGTGCTTTGCTTAAAACAACATCACTAACTATTTCTGATATAGCAGAGATTTGTGGTTATCCTTCTTTACAATATATGTATACAGTGTTTAAAAAGAATTTAAACAAAACACCAAAAGAGTTTCGGTGTGAACAAAAAGAATAAAAAATAACTAAATTAATTTTGGTTTCAGTTTGTTATTAATTCTATGTTTTTAAAAAATGGTTAAAATTAAGATGAATAATGTTATTAGAGAGAGTGATGTAGTTGTTGAAGGTAATGATTTAGCAATGAATAGTGGTATTGATTCAATTAAATCGATATCGTTACCACTCGTTACACATATGTATACCGCTGATCCATCAGCTCATGTATTTAATGATACGTTATATGTTTATCCATCTCACGATATTGAAACATCAAATGGGCAAACAGATGATGGTGAGCACTTTGCTATGAGTGATTATCATGTATTTTCTTTGGATCGCCCATTTGGAGAGGTTACCGATCACGGTAATGCTTTGGATGTTAAAGATGTTAAGTGGGCAGAAAAGCAGATGTGGGCTCCTGATGCAGCAGCTAAAGATGGCAAGTATTATTTGTACTTCCCAGCAAAAGCATATGATGGCATCTTCCGTATAGGTGTCGCGGTGAGTGATAAACCAGAGGGTCCATTCAAGCCAGAAGATAATTATATTCAAGGATCTTACAGCATTGACCCTGCGGTTTTCCAAGATGAAGACGATTATTACCTTTATGTTGGAGGTATTATGGGGGGGCAGCTTCAATGTTGGCGTGATGGTCAATTTGGTGAAGAAGTTTACCCTGATACTGATCAGCCTGCTTTGAAGCCTCTGATGGCAAAACTCGATAAATCCATGACAGGCCTTGAGCATGAGTTGATTGAAATTGATATTATTGATGAAAATGGTGAGTTATTAAAAGCTGGGGATGAAGAACGTCGTTACTTTGAAGGACCGTGGCTACATAAACATAATGGCTTATACTATTTTTCATATTCGACAGGGACAACACATAAAATTGCCTACGCAACCAGTGAATCTCCGTACGGTCCATTTACTTATCGAGGTGTCATTCTCAACCCTGTTATTGGTTGGACAACACACCATTCAGTAGTTCAATATCAAGGTAAGTGGTTCTTATTCTATCATGATAGTTCATTGTCTGGTGGTCAAACCCATCTGCGCTGCATCAAGATGATTGAGCTGGTGCATAATGCAGATGGCACTATTGAGACGATTCATCCTTATGGAGCGTTGTGATCTAAACCGATGTTGGATTGCATCATCACACTGTTTTTGACCACTTTTATTTCTAAGTTGTTATTGACATGGCAATTCCTCTGCTTACCAAAACAGCCAGTCAGAAAACTGACTGGCTGATCTGAATTATCGGCTCTCTCACTACCAAGGTTATGGGGTACTTAGAGCTTTTTGGCTCTTTGCTTGTTACATTCTTTCTGTGAACGTACGGCTGATCACATCTTGTTGCTGCTCACGAGTCAGTGAGTTAAAGCGTACTGCGTAACCCGATACTCGGATTGTCAACTGTGGGTATAGCTCTGGATTTTCAACTGCATCCAATAGCATCTCACGGTTAAGCACATTGACGTTGAGGTGTTGACCACCTTCAATGGTGCCTTTGCCCTCTTGCTCTTCATGATGGAAGTAACCATCCATCAGTGCAGCAAGGTTGGCTTTTTGGCTCAACTCTTCTTTGCCGAGTGCAGTTGGTACAATCGAGAAGGTGTATGAGATGCCATCTTTGGCATAAGCAAACGGCAGTTTCGCAACCGATGCCAGTGACGCCACTGCACCTTTCTCATCACGACCGTGCATTGGGTTAGCTCCTGGGCCAAATGGCATGCCAGCGCGACGACCATCAGGTGTATTACCCGTTTTTTTGCCGTACACGACGTTTGAAGTGATGGTTAAGATTGACTGGGTTGGCTCCGCCTCACGGTAGGTGTGTTTCTGCTGAATTTTCTTCATGAAACGCTCTACCAAGTCACAAGCGATCTCATCAACACGAGCATCGTTATTACCAAATTTTGGATAGTCACCGTCGATTTCAAAGTCGATGGCAATGCCTTCTTCGTTGCGCACTGGTTTCACTGTCGCGTATTTGATTGCCGCGAGTGAGTCTGCCACTACAGAAAGTCCTGCGATACCACATGCCATAGTGCGGTGAACGTCTCTGTCCATCAATGCCATGAGTGACGCTTCGTAGCTGTAGCGATCATGTGAGTAGTGGATCACGTTCAGCGCTGTCACGTATTGGGTTGCAAGCCACTCAAGCATCTCATCAAAGCGCGGCATTAAGCTATTAAAGTCAAGCACTTCACCATCTAAGCGACCAAAGTTAGGTGCCACTTGTGCCTGCGATTTCTCATCTACACCGCCGTTGATGGTGTAAAGCAACGCTTTGGCTAGGTTGGCACGTGCACCGAAGAACTGCATGTGTTTACCGACCACTTGTGGGCTCACACAACAAGCAATCGCGTAGTCATCGTTCTCAAAGTCAGGGCGCATCAGATCGTCGTTTTCGTATTGTACAGAAGATGTATCGATAGACACTTTTGCCGCATACTCTTTAAACGCTTGTGGCAGTTGCTCAGACCAAAGAATGGTCATGTTTGGCTCTGGCGCAGGCCCCATGGTGTGTAGGGTATGCAAGTAACGGAACGTGGTTTTCGATACTAAGGTACGACCATCCACACCCATACCCGCCATGGCCTCAGTTGCCCAGATTGGGTCACCAGAGAACAGTGAATCGTATTCTGGGGTACGTAGGAAGCGTACCATACGTAGCTTCATGATGAAGTGGTCAATCAGCTCTTGCGCTTGTTTCTCATCAATTAAGCCAAGCTCAAGGTCACGCTCAATGTACACATCAAGGAAAGTCGAAGTACGACCTAGTGACATCGCTGCGCCATTTTGTGATTTCACTGCGGCAAGGTAACCAAAGTAAGTAAATTGGATAGCCTCTTGCGCAGTGCGCGCTGGCAATGACATATCAATGCCGTATTTCAGACCCATTTTACGGATGTCTTCTAGAGCACGGATCTGGTCAGTCAACTCTTCACGCAAGCGGAAGGTTTTATCAAGATCTACGCCTTGCTCAAGCATCGGCTGAGTCGATTTAAGCTGCTCTTGCTTGTCGGCTTTTAGGAAGTCAATGCCGTAAAGGGCAATGCGGCGGTAGTCACCGATAATACGACCACGACCGTATGCATCTGGCAAGCCAGTGATGATGCCAGAGCGGCGACACGCTTTGATTTCGTCAGTGTAAAGATCGAACGTTGCTTGGTTGTGAGTTTTACGGTACTCAGAGAAAGTTTTTTCAATTTCTGGGTTAAGCTCGCGGCCGTAAACCTCGCATGAGGTTTTCACCATACGAATACCACCGTTAGCGATGATGCCACGTTTAAGTGGTTTTTCAGTTTGTAGGCCAACGATTTTTTCTAGGCCTTGGTCGATGTAACCCGCATCGTGAGAAGTAATGGTTGAAACCACATCGGTATCAAAATCAACCGGTGCATGCGTGCGGCTCTCTTGTTTAATGCCCTCAAGCACTTGCTGCCAAAGCTGAGAAGTTGACTCGCTCACGTCTGCAAGGAATGATTCATCGCCTTCATAGGGGGTATAGTTCTTCTGGATGAAATCACGCGTATTAACCGCAGTCTGCCACTCACCTGCTTGGAAGCCTTGCCATGCTTGTTGCATTTCAGATGTTAGATTGGCCATGTACCCACCTCATTATTATTGATAGTTTGCTGTTTTGTAAGCCAGTTTGTTCAACTGCTCTTTGATGCTGGCTATCATAACCATCACAAATAATGAGTAAAGTGCATTGTTTTTATATAATACATGCAATTTATGCATAAATAAATTATATACAATAAATACAACAAGTTAATGTAATTAATCGATATTGGATTATTGAAAAAATTTTCTTGGCGGTGTTGAAGACAAGGATATTGAATAAACCAGTGTCGCATCAACATACGACACTGGTTGTAAGGATGGGTTAAGTTGGTTACTTATCAATCACTAAACGAGTCAACTCTTCTCCAAGGTAGGCAATATTCGCACCGGGAGCTGGGTAGAGCTGATACTTACGTTGTGTACCATCATTACTCGCTAGGGCAATGTTCCAGCGGATAGGCTCAGAGATGGCCACTTGTGGATCTAATTCGATCGCAAAGAAAAGTCTTTCACCATCTTCACTCCAACTGGCACGATAACCATGTGAGTAAGCCGTCTTTTCAAAATCACTGCCAACGACCGTTCGTAACTGGGTCATGGTCTCGCCTTGCTGGAAGAAGATCTCGACATTGTCGTTCAAGTAGCTTTGCTCATTGTTTGTCACCGTCAATGGATCTTGACGTGATACCACACCATATAGCCAGCCTTGGTGATAGCCCGCCGTCCAGCTACCTGAGATATCATCTTCATTTGCAACAGTCATATCACGCTGATTGAGCTGATTGTATGCCAGAGAGTAGTGGTAGCTCTGCTGCCAAATCGGATCGTCAGCACCTTGCGGTTGTTGCTTGAGCTTTTCTGCGCTGAACATCGGTGGTGTCGCGACAGGCACTTCCGCCACCACGGCATTTTGCCCATTCATGAACAGCTCAGCAAATTGCTCACCTTGCCAGCCAATATTGCTGCCTGTGACCGGATACAACTGCGCATGCCTTCCCTCAGTGTCGCCATCATTGTCAGACAAGGCGATGTTGAAACCGAGTGTTTCACCGACTAAATCGGCTACGCCGTCAAACTCAATCACAAAATCCAGTTGCGTGTTGTCTGCATTCCACTTGGCGTGCAACTTGCCTGGGAAATCACTCGTTTCAAAATCTTGCCCGACAACCGTTCTGAGTTGCCAAAACTGCTCCCCTTGACGAACAAAGATCTCAACATTGTCATTTTCATAGGTGAGCTCGTGATCCGTAACGGAAATATTATCACTGCGGAGCACGCGTCCAATAAGCGCATTTTGATGATATCCGACTGCCCACTTAGCGTTAATCACCGCTTTCTCGGGTAGGCGCTGATCTCGATTTTGCAGTTGATTGTAGGCGAATGGATAAAAGACCACCTCGCCGGAATCAAAATGTTTTTCAGATAGCGGTTTGGCGTTAAAAGGTTGAATGTATCGACTCGACTGACTGAGATCAGTTACAGGCTGATACTTAAGCTCGCCTTGTGATGCTAACTCTAATACCTCGTGAACGGCATGATATGCGGGCTTAGGTTGATAACGCTCATCGAACATCAACGCTTGTCCATAGCCATTAAACCAGCTTGGGATCCAGGAATATTGATCGCTGATCCCCCACGTGGTGTACATATCTACCTCAGGGTAAGATGCCGCCAACTTCATCAATATCTCATAACGCTGAGCTTGGTCGATGAGCGCGCTTTCTCCTTCTCCATCGCGAACGCGGACATCAATTTCGGTAAAGTGCACTTCTAGACCCAGTTCAGATAGTCGTTCGATGTTACGTGCAATTGCACCATCTATTACCGGTTGTTCAGACACTAAATGAAGCTGTGTCCCAACACCATGAACTGGCACTCCCTTCTCTAGCAGCTTTTGCATGTGTCGATATACGGCGTTTGACTTGGCAGTCATCCCTTCGGTTGAGTAATCGTTGTAATGCAAGCGAGCATCGGGATCGGCCTCATGCGCAAAGCGGAATGCCATCTCGATGTAATCCTCACCCATCACTCGATACCACAAGGTATCGCGGAAACCACCATTGTCATCGAACGCTTCATTAACCACATCCCAATAGGCGACCCTACCTTTGTAATGACCCACTACGGTTTTAATGTGCTATTCCATCACTTGAGTAAGTTCTTCTTGAGTCCACTCTTTTTCCTCTAGCCATTGCGGGTTTTGGATATGCCAAATTAATGCATGTCCTTTTACCGTTATATCGTGCTGCTCGGCAAACTCCACTAGGCGATCGGGTTTGGAAAAATCAAACACTCCTTGCTCGGGCTGCACATATTGAAACTTCATCTCATTTTCTGGGGTAATTTGCGAAAATTCACGCGCTAGTGTGGTTCGAAATTGAGGGTTATCGAGGTGACGAGTCTCAAGCGCCGCGCCAACTTTCAAGTTCAGCGGTGCGGCGAGTTGTCTCAGTGGGACATGCGAGAGGTGCTGCCCTTCAGACTGCTGGGTAAATTGGCTATTCACATCGCTAGTGCCGCACCCTGCAAGGGCACTGGCGACAAGCACGGTGATCATTGATTTTTTCATAGTTATAGTTTCTCTGTTGTAGGGATATCCCCAAATAGCTCTCACTGAAATAAATTTCTCATGGATGTTTGGGGAGATTATTGGAATTAGAAATAAGACTTAGTCCAGCGCATTGACTTCTCGATAGCTGAAATAGTCAAAATCGGCATGGCTATTTAAACCACGGATATCACAGGTGAACAGCGCGGCAAAACTGCCGGTAAAACGGAAGATATCGGGTCCGCCTTCATCCGATAGCGGTGTACTGTTAAGCGCAGGACCTATCGTGTGCCACGCTTGTCCGCCTAAGGAGTAGCTAAATTGATACCACTGGCATCGCAGCTCTAAACGCAGATAAACCTCATTTTGACTGCCGAGCCTCACTGGCTGACCATACTCACGATATTCATCGTTAATATTGCCGACAACTTGGAGTAGGCGCTCACCCATATCATCAGTGGTCATTTTCAAAAAATAATGTCCTGTGCGAGAGTAATAGGCACACAGCCCAGCCATCTCAAACGGAGTTGACGGCTCAAACTCCATCCGCGTTTCGACATCGGCATAATGACTTTGGAAGCGGCGCGCAACTAGGCTGTTTTGATAACGTGAGCTCAGGTAATGACGCCCTTTAAGGCGCAAATACCCCGGTCTTTCGGACAAAGAGAGCCAAGACTCACTGACTGGCTCACGCAGGGTTTGAAAATTGACATTGAGATGCAGCGTTTCAAAATCGTCTTTGATTGGCTCTTGTGGCCATGGGCAGGCAGGTAGGTTGGGAGCTTCAACCTCAACCACTGGGGTTTTGCCACTACTCACATACGGCCAGTCTTGCTGCCAATGCACTTTTTGGATCGCGGTTTCACGCCCAAGAATAGAAAAACCATTGTCGTATTTAGGCATGAACTGGTAGCCCTCAGGGTTAGGAATGCGTCGCCCACAAAGGTGAGTTAAATACCACTCCTCCCCCTGGGTTTTGACTAAAAATCCGTGCCCAGCCCTTGACAGCTCAGCCTGCTCTTGGAATCGGCTGGTCAAGATCGGGTTATCTGGGTGCACCTCATACGGCCCCAAAATATTTTTTGAGCGACACACCGTCACCGCATGGTCGCGAGCGGTGCCCCCTTCCGCGGTGATCAAATAGTAATAGCCGTCCTTTTTCATCATCTGCGGCCCTTCGGTGCAGCCAAGCTCAGTTCCTTTGAAGATGGTTTGTGGCTCACTCACCAACTTACCTTGCTTGGGATCAAACTCTTGCATCACAATACCGGCAAAGAAGTTGGTATTGGCTCTGCCATCCCAGATCATGTTGAGCATGTATTTTTTGCCATCATCATCGTGAAACATCGATGGATCAAAACCGTAGTTACCAATCGCGACGGGCTCACTCCATGGGCCTAAGATATCTTCCGCTGTCACAACAAAACTTGGCGTTGCCATCCAGTTACCACCGCGGCAAGCGTGGACATTGGAAAAGCAAATCCAAAACTTGCCATCGTGGTAGCTCATTGCAGGGGCATAGACCCCTTCGGAGTTGTCCATGCCAGTCATATCTAATTGCGATTGACGAGTCAGGACATGGCCAATCAAACGCCAATGAATTAAGTCTTTCGAGTGATGGATTTGAATGCCCGGAAACCACTCAAAAGTCGAGGTGGCAATGTAATAATCGTCTCCAACGCGAACAATGGAAGGATCAGGATTGAAGCCCGGGATGATGGGATTAGTAATAGAAATTGTCATAGTTATAAATTCATTATTCTAATGTGGGATAAATGGCTTACTGGCAGCGATGTGAAACCCTGATTAATAGCGAGATTAAAATATGAAACAAAAAAGCCACAATCTGCTGCGGCTTTTGAACTTGATGTAGGCAATTAGCCTTTCACTGCGCCAGAAGTCAAACCGTCAATTAAGCGTCTTGAAGCGAGGATAAACAGGATCAATAGTGGCAAAACTGCAATCGCCGCACCAATCGACACCGCGCCCCACGGCACTTGTCCAGTACCTTGTAGCGCACGCAGTGCCAAAGGTACGGTGAACATCTTCATGTCATTCATCACCACCAATGGGCCCATAAAGTTGTTCCAAGAGCTGATAAAGGTGATCAGACCTAAGGTACCAAAGGCAGGTTTGATCAAAGGAACAATCACGCGGTAATAGATCTTAAACTCACCACAGCCGTCCATACGTGCCGCTTCCACCAGCTCTTTAGGAATAGAGCTTGAGATAAACTGACGCATCATGAAGATCCCCATAGCGCCACACGCCGCAGGCACAATCAATGCCTTAGTGTCGTTCATCCAGCCAATCGTCGACATGATCATCGCGGTTGGGATCATGCCAAGGAATGGTGGGATCAACATGGTGCCCATGATGAATACGAACAGCAGGTTCTTAAAGCGGAACTCAAACATCGCGAATGCATAGCCCGCCAATGAACAAAACAGCAGGTTCAATACGGTGACTACCACGGCAACGTATAAGCTCAGCCCCAAGTTGTGCCAGAAATACGGTAAGAAATCTAACAGGGCGTTAAAGTTATCTACTAGATAATCGCCAAGCAGCACCGGTGGTGGCACAGACAAGATGCCAGTATTCGAGTGCGACGAGAAGATAAACATAAAGTAGAACGGGGCCAGCATGATCACCGCGCCAAGCGCAATGATGATGTAAGCGATCAATTTGTCTTTTTTAATGTTACTCATCATTGGTTATCCCCACCCAAGATCTTATTGTTTAACCACGTTAGACCTGCAATACACATGAACAATATCCATGAAATTGCCGATGCAGTACCAAAGTCACTCTCAACGAAGGCGGTAATGTACATGTGCATCGCAGCTGTTTTACCCGCTTGCTCAAGGCCACCTGTACCACCGGTAATAATGAACGGCTCTTCAAACAGTTGCAGGTTACCGATGATGGTCAACGTGACAGCAAAGAACGCCATTGGTTTGAGCATCGGCAGGGTAATGTGCCAGAACTGCTGGTATCGGTTGGCACCATCAATGGTCGCCGCTTCATAAATGTCTTTTGGAATGGTTTGCAGCGCTGATAGGTACAGCACGGTGTTCCAACCAACAAAGCGCCAGAAGACCACAAACGAGATCATATCTTTGGTGTACTCAGGGCGGTTCCAGTCGACGTTTTCCGTTGGGAAAAGCCAAGCGAGAATTTTGATGTCACCAATGCTGATGTTACCGAGGTAAGTGAGCATTTGGTTTACCATGCCAAAGTCGCGAGAAAATAGCGTGGTAAATACCAGTGAGATCGCCACGGTTGAGGTGATATAAGGCACAAAGTAGACCCCAATCACGGTGTTTCTCATCTTGTTAAAGCTGGTATGGATGAAAAACGCCAGTGGTAGCGCAACAGCATGTTGAGGAATGCCCGATTTCAGCGCGATCTCAACCGTGTTCCACAATGAGGTCTGGAACCATTCATCTTCTAGCGCAAAGAGGTAGTTTTCTAGCCCCACCCACTCCATTGATGCCAAGCCAGCCGCTGGCTCCCAGTAATGGAAAGAGAGGTAAAGTGAAAAGATCAGCGGAAACAGACCAAACACGCCAAAAATAATAAAGAATGGACTGACAAATAAATACGGGGCGATCTTATTCCCGTTGCGTAGCCAGAGCTTATTGGCTGGCTTTTCCTGTGCAGGCACAGCGATGGATGAACTCATAATCAACTTCCAATATCGAATGACATCGGAGGGTTGCCCCTCCAACGGGCTAGATTAACGACGACGGGCGCGACGCTTGATCTGCTTCTCGGCTGCAGCGAGAACCTGATCAATATCAGCATCTCGCTCTAGTACCTTCTCTAGTGCATCATCAATCACCTGACGCGCCACTTCATCGTAACGGTCAACACTGATCGCAGGGATCTTGGTCGCCACATCACGCCAGATTAGACGCGCTTGTTGACCACCTAAGTAAGGGATCGGCTCTTCGAAGAAGCTGTCGGTGTAAGTTGATGTAAGGGCAGGGAAGGCATTGATCTCTTTAAAGCCCAACAGTTGGATTTCAGGGTTGGTGGCCATAAACTCAATGAATTTCCATGCGGCTTCTTTGTTTTCAGCACGTTTTGGGATCGCGTAGAAAGAGCCGCCATAACTCACTTGAGCCTCATTTGGCAGTTCAGCAGTGCGCCATACGCCCACCGAATCCGGTGCGATCCAATCACTTAGGTGACCACCAAGCCAAGCGCCCATCATGTGTGATGCAATTGTGCCGCGGCGCAGACCTTCACTCCATTCGTTCGACCAAGGGCCAACTTCTGCATCAATACCTGCATCACGGGCTTTCTTCGCTAAGCGGAACGCTTCTTTAAAGCGTGGGCTGTTGACGATGACATTGTGTTCGCTGTCAAAGTAGATCCCTTCACCATCTTTAAGGTTTGAGCGGATCACAATGTTGCTGATATCAACGGCATTGGAAATCAGGTAGTTACCCGTCGCCTCTTTAACTTTTACCCCAGATTCGATGAATGAATCCCAGCTAGTGAGCAAATCTGCTTGTGTTACACCTGCCTCTTCGAGAATGTCATGACGGTAGAAGATCGCGCCTGGGCCAATATCGGCAGGAATGCCCGACTGTACCCCTTTTGAGTTTTTGCCTTGCGCGACAGAAAATGGCGTGAGTTGCTCGGTGAAAGCACCCGCGTTATACGGCGCAGCATCTAAGTCTTCTAGACCGCCTGATTCAACAAAGCGACCAATGTAGTTTGACTCAACCACCATGGTGTCAGGCACATTTGCACCAGTGGCAAGCGCGGTGGTCATCGCATTGTGGTGATCGCCGTAAGCAAGGGTGACGAGTTTGACTTTGATATGTGGGTATTTTTGTTCAAATAACGGAATACCCACTTCAACTACTTGGTTAATATTGGGGAAAGCGGCAACCGTAATTTCCGTGGTTGCAGCGAAGCTAGCATGTGAAAAAGCCGCTGCACACATCAGTGGCAAGGTTTTAAGCATCATTTTCGGCATGGTTTAATCCTTTATAGTAGGGTTGCTTTATTATTTTTATCGAAGCAATGAATTTTTCTTTTATCGAAGTAACAATCAATTTTTCCTGATGGGATCTGATCTTGATAAGGTATTTCAAGCGTGACTTTTTTATCACCTAAATACGCGGTTAAATGCACCACAGAGCCCAGTACTTCATGGGAGTAAATATCGAGTGGTAAACTCATGCGGTATTCATTCGGAATATCGTCACCTTCAACGGCAATATCTTGCGGACGCAGGCCCATCGAAGTCACATCGGCATGAATTTCACCCGGTTTAAATGACTGTGATATTTGGGTGTTATCGAGATCAAAAATGTTCATTTCTGGCGCGCCGATAAAACGGGCGACAAATTCAGAGCTAGGCTGCTCGAAGATCTCTTTTGGAGTGCCGACTTGTTCAATCACCCCTTGATTGAGGATCACCACGCGATCGGCTAGTGTCATCGCTTCGACCTGGTCATGGGTGACATAAATAATCGTGGTTTTGACCTTGTCATGAAGCGCCTTTATCTCGCGGCGCATCTGACCGCGCAGTTTGGCATCAAGGTTTGATAGTGGCTCATCAAATAAGAACACTTCTGGGGTTCTGACCATCGCTCGCCCCATCGCGACGCGCTGGCGCTGACCACCGGACAGATCTTTTGGCTTGCGCTCTAACAGTGGGGTTAGCTCCAGTGCTTCAGCCACTTCAGCGACCATTTCGCGGCGCTGCTCTTTGGCCACTTTCATGTTTTCAAGGCTAAAGCCTATGTTTTCTTCCACCGTCATGTGGGGATAAAGCGCATAGCTTTGAAATACCATCGCGATATTTCTTTCAATTGGGTGAAGATTATTCACGAGGGCATCACCGATATAGATTTCTCCACCCGTGATATCTTCTAATCCTGCTAACATTCTTAATGTGGTCGATTTTCCACATCCAGAAGGACCAAGTAGAACGATAAATTCACCATGCTTCACTTCCAGATCTATTTTTTTAACGACCTCGGTTTCACCATAATTCTTTTTGAGATTTTTAAACGTTACTGAAGCCATATATTACATCCAGTTGTATTTTAATAACGATATGCGCAGAGTTATTTGATATACCCTTCTAACTTAACGTTATTTAGGTATATAAAGCCTGCTTGATATAGCCGTACTAATTTGGGTATAGAGTTATCTTTCATCCCGACATCCCCCCCAGGTTGAAGGGATGAAAGATAATATTAAATAATTACCACCATGCCTCGAACATGGCACCAAAACTCAAAGTATCGAACTTCGTGGTATCAGCACTTTGGTTATCGACCTCACCTGCAGTGGCGTAGAAGCGCAGCATAGGACGGCTACCTGACATGCCACCCATAGAAATATTTTGTGATAGTGTCACCTTCCAGCCCGATTTCTCATCGCCATTATCGAAGTCTTCGATCGCATAACCCGCTTCTAGCCAAGTTGAGTGGACATCGTTCCAGCTGTACATTGGGCGAACAATTGCTGAATACTCGCTCTTATCATCCAGCTCATCACCTGTGATTCGCTTATAAGAGGCTAGGTATTCCAGCTCAACTGGATCGCTAATACGGTAGCTTCCATCATAACTGGCGTACAAAGCTTGCTTATCGCCGGCTAAATCGAATACCGAATCGTCACCGCCCTCGGTGTAACGCACGATGAGCTTGCTTGACCAATCAAAGTTCATTACCGCACCCACTTGCCATGCGCTTTCATCTTGCACATCAAGATCGGCTTCATCTGAGGCAAAACCATAGTTGGCATAGAAATCGAGGCTGCCGATCCCAGCATTGATGCTGTGCAGTTTCGAGGTAAAGGCGTATCGTCCATTGTCGTTACCAAGTAAGCCACCTTCACCACTATCCACTTGACCAACAAAGCTCAGGTCGAACATCGCTGGACCAAGGTTTAAGTTACGGAAACCACCGCCTTGACCATCGTGCAGCATCCAAAAGTAGTCATTCAAATTTTGTTGTGGACGCTGGTGGAAGTCGCGACCACCCCAGAAATACATTTGTGGCTGGCTTGGGATCACGTTAGTCACACCCGCATAGGCTTTGACTAGGTTCAGACCACCCGGAGATTCCCATTGATCCATTGACCAGTGATCAATCATCACCACCAGATCCCAAATCGCACCTTGCTCAGTTTGGAAAGCGCGAGCTAGCTGGAATTCACCGCCATTGGCTTCGTTACCCAAGCGACCGACAGCAGCACCGGTTGAGCCCACTTGAACAAAACGCTCATCACCCGCCGCATAGTGCGCGCCGTAGCGCGCATAACCTGAGAAAACGATCCCCTCTGGGACTTGCATCTCTGGAGTCAGCGTTTGTGGCTGTTCGCCATCAACAAACACGCTCTGCTGCGTTTCTGCTTGGGTGGTTTCATCTGTGTCTTGGGCAATCGCATAAGAGCAGGCAAGAGTTGACCCTATCACCACTGAAAGAGGTAACATCTTTATATTTTTCATTATGTATTCCTAGTTGTAGGGATTTATTATTGGTTTAATTATTTATTGGGAATTAAAATATAAACATTGAATTTACAGGCTTATTTTCTCTCCACTTTGGTCAAATAAATGAATTCGATTTAGATCAATAAATAGTGTGTCAATTGTATTGGTATCAATACTATCTAATGGGGTGACTTCTGCTGTGATTGCTTGTTCAGCCACTTGCGCATGAATGAGTGTATTACTGCCTAATAATTCGCTGTTGTTAATTGAAACAGGAATGCTTACACCACTTTGCAGTGGTTGTAGGTAAATATCTGAAGGACGCACACCCAGTGTGACTATTTCACCATTTAATTCTTGCGGATATTGCTCGGTTAATGTGATGACACTATCACCAATCACAATTTGCCATTGCTCATCACTTAACTCTAAACGTCCTTTGAGCATATTCATGGTTGGGCTACCGATAAAACTCGCCACAAACTGATTCGCCGGATGGTGATAGACCTCTTTTGGCGTGCCGACTTGCTCTATGTTTCCATCGCGTAGTACCACGACTTTGTCCGCCAGAGTCATTGCTTCGACCTGATCGTGGGTTACGTAAACTGTGGTTTTTTTGTGTTTGCGATGCAGGTCTTTGATCTCAGTACGCATCACATTGCGCAATTTGGCATCCAAGTTGGATAGTGGCTCATCAAATAAGAACACTTCTGGGGTGCGAACCATGGCACGTCCCATCGCGACACGTTGACGCTGGCCACCAGAGAGCGCTTTAGGCTTTCTATCGAGCAGTGGAGTCAGTTGTAGCATGTCTGCGATACGGCGAACTTCCTGCTCAATTTGTGCTTTTTTCTTGCCTTCCATCTTCAGAGAAAAGCCGATGTTATCTCTGACTGTCATGTGCGGATACAGAGCATAACTTTGAAATACCATCGCGATATTTCGCTCTTTGGGAGAGAGCTCGTTGACGCATTGATCATCAATAAACAACTCGCCATCGGTAATGCTTTCTAAACCACTGAGCATACGCAAGGTGGTCGATTTACCGCAGCCTGATGGGCCAAGAAAGACAACGAATTCGCCATCGGCAATATCGAGATTGAAGTCTTTTACGATATGCACATCACCAGAGTAGATTTTATTGACACCTTTAAATTGAACCGTTGCCATCCTTTTCCCACTTATCAATGAATTTCTAAGTTCATTGTTTATGTTTTTTCGTTTTAACGAAATTACGTTTTTTTCCAGTAAGATTAACAGATCTCACAAACGCGCATTTGATCACGATATCCATAAGTTATGTAGGGGTAACCATATTTAATAAAATTATTTTTGTGAGCAAGGTCATCCAAATTACTTAATATTAATTAAGTGTTATTTTTGATGTTCTACCAAGTCAATAATGAAACGTTACATTTTATCGTTATAAATTTGGATAAAAGTCACAAACAAACAACTAAATTTATTGTTAGCAACCTAATAACGCTTTGAATATGAGATAGATAGATACGCTCTTAATGTAAGAGTGTGATTTATCTAACATTAAAAAAGGAAATTTAATGAAAAAGGTTAATTCAAACTTAATTATATTCAAAGCTACAGCTGTCGCTTTGTTGGTCGGTTCGTCATTCGCTAGTGCAAGTGTTTATTTAGAAGAACAGGTAAAGATATCCGATATAGGGCTATTTTTTGATGGAGAGAAAGTAGCGAATGATGCTGAAAACACAGGTCCTGGACAGTATGATTATTTTTTTGGGCAGCAGATCTCAGCTCATGGCGATGCTATTAAGGTTTATAAAGACTATGTATTTGTCACTTGGTACCGAGGAGGCAAGTACAATCGTCACGTGATGCTCAGTAGATATAATCGTGCAACAGGCAAAGTCAAAAGTATTGAGTTTCCTCATACACATACTGGGTTTCAAAATCAGTGGTGGATAGGTGAGTCTCACAACACAATAGCCGTAGCTATTAGCCCGGTTGATGAGTCTATCCATTTGTTATATGACATGCATGCATACTCGAATTCCAAGCCATCCGATGGCAGTTTAAGCCAAGACTATTTTCGATACAGCTTTTCAATGAATAATGCTGCAAGTGTGCCAGATAGTGAATTTAACTTAAGTTTATTTGAACAAAATGATGATGGTGGGTATAAACACCTAACGTTAACTGGCGAAGTTGATCATGATACGTTTTCAGGTTTGACTTACCCTAAATTCTTTCAGAACACATTGGGCGAACTATTAGTTTACATGCGTAAAGGCGGTAACAATAATGGAGGCTATCAATTTGCTAAGTATAAAGCGGATGAGAATCGATGGTCAGGTTTTCAGCCGTTCAATGTTATTAATGCTAAACGCTATGGTGAAGCATATAACTGGGGTGTATATGGCAGCATGAAATTCGTTGATGGTAAGCTCAGGGTTGGCTTTCAGCGACGTTCTGGTAATAACAATGATAAATATGTTTATCAAAATGGTTTTTACTACGCCTACTCGGATGATCCAAGCGGAGCAACGCAATGGAAAGATCACAGAGGAAACGCTTTTTCTATCCCTTTAACAGAATCGGATAAAATTAAAATTTCTGAACCAGGTGATCTGGTCAGTCAAACAGCGCCTAATTCAGTTTACATCGTTCATGGTTTTGATTGGACCGTGTCTGACGCTGGCGACGTTCATTTTATAGGTGCAGTAAAAACTACAGACAATAGTGAAAGGGTAAAGGTACATACTTATAAAAAATCGGGCGATGAAGACTTTATGACTACTACCGACTTTGCCGGTGCTGACAAAATCTATACTTCTGGGAATAGAATTTACATCATAGGTTTAAATTCACAAGGCCGACCATTTGTAGAAATGGCGAAAAGTGGCACCAATGACTTTACTCGTGTTTATGAGGCAAAAGATGGTCCGAACTTTAGGCATGGCGTCGTGCATGTAGAAAATGACAAAGTATACTACTACCTTCAGGAACGAGGTGAGTCTGATAAATTACCCTTGTATGTACAAATTATTGACTTAGAGTTAGACCCTACGGCACCTGAAGGTTTTGAGTTTGCAAGTGTCGAAAACCAACCCATCAGAATTGATAGCCCTGTTGATATTGCTTTTGGCTCCAATGGACAGTTTGTGTACCTATATGGACAAGAATCAGAGATCAATTGCAACGTTGAGCAACTCGGTGACCCTAACCCAGGACAAACTAACTATTGCTATACCCGTCCCGCACAATCACTTGATCCTGTCGTGACTTTTGACCAAACATCAGTTGAAGTAAACGAGGGTTACGATGCTCTGTACGTATTAGTCAATGCCAGTACGAACAAACCGGATAGTACGATATCTACTGTTAAACTATACTTAAATGGAAAGTTTTTAAGGCAAGAAAAGTACGCACCCTATGAATGGGGTGACAACGGACGGACTGAACTACTCGGGCTTGAAGCGGGTACACATATGATTACTGCAATAGCGGTTGATAGTGATGGTATTGAAACGGAAACCGTGATAAACGTGACAGTTTCCGCAATAGAACCTCAAGTGATCTATGTCGACGATGAGCAGGAACCTAATGTCGCGTCCAATATGTTGGATGGTGATAATTCTGATGCTTCTCGATGGAGTGCTCAGGACTTTAGCAAAGCGGTCATCTTTGATCTTGGGCGTACCGAAACCATCACTGGCACAAGTATGTGGACTTATCAAAACCGCGCATATCAGTATCAAGTCTCTGTTTCTGATCAACCATCAGGGCCATTTACTCTGCTTTCCGATATGGGTGATAATACCAGTAGTGCACAACCTCTAACGACTCATGATCAAGCACAGGGTCGTTACGTTAAGCTAAATGTTATCGGTGCATCTAATTACAATCATAATTGGGTGAGTATCAACGAGTTCAAAATTAACACTCAGTAAGAGTATTTTCGTTAAATATATGAAATAACATAGCGAAAGGGCTTTAAGATCACTCTTAAAGCCCTTTCTATTATTAGAAATACTGTCAAAGTATTTTAGGACGAGACACAGTTATTTTGTTTTGGATTAACCAAGAAAAACACTTGGGATTTCGTTTGGGTAACGCTCATATGCAGGTTGGTTGTAATCAATATCAGAAACACCAATCAAATCTAATACTTGGTACAATGTTTTACCCACATGACCAAAGGCAATACCTGCATGGTGTGGATAACGCTTTTGAATCAACACATGGCGGTAAAAACGCTGCATTTCAGGAATGGCAAACACCGCGATAGAACCAAATGATTCAGGGTCTATATCTAGAATATCCCCTTGTGCAACGTATGAACGTAATTTAGTGTCTGCCGTTGATTGAAGGCGGAACAGTGTGACTTCACCCGCTTTAATTTGGCCTTCAAGAGTACCACGAGTAATATTTGGCTCAAGTCCCGGTTCCATCAAGCTGTGCATGATTTTTTGGAAGCGAAGTTGAGAGTTTTTCATGCAACTTGGTGCGGTGTTACCACAGTGGAAGCCCATAAAGAGATCCTTCTCTGTGTAGCTGCCCATTTGGTCTGCAGCATTTTCAACCATGTCTTTTGGCACGGTATTGTTAATATCTAACAAAGTGGCTGGATGGTTGGTCGCACAAGTGATCATGTACTCAGATAGTGCACCGTAAATATCAACTTCACAAGCCACTGGAATGCCGCGCTCTGCTAGGCGAGCATTGACGTAACAAGGTACAAAACCAAAGAATTTCTCAAATGATGGCCAACATTTGTTAGCGAAAATACCGAAGTGTGATGCACCTAGGTTTTGCTCATGGAATGTCAGTAGTGCGACTTCATATTGCGCCAGTTTTGGTAATAGATCTGGGTACGGGTTGTTATCACCCAGCTCACGTTCCATCTCCGCAACGATACCAGGAATATCTGGGTGTCCTTCAGCTTGTTGGAATAAGTCCAGCAAATCTAATTCACTGTTCTCCATAACTTCAACGCCTAAATCAAATAGAGCTTTGATTGGTGCATTACAGGCAACAAAATCGTGAGGGCGAGGGCCAAAACTAAAGATTTTCAGACCTTTGAGGCCTAGAATTGTGCGCGCCACCGGAACAAAGTCACCGATCATTGTCGCGACTTCCTCAGGTGTACCTACAGGGTATTCAGGGATATGTGGGCGGATATTACGAAGATTTGCACTGTAAGACGCGTTAAGCATACCGCAGTAGGCATCGCCACGATCATTGCTCAAGCATGCGGTTGATTCTTCTGCAGCAGAGACAAACATCACAGGGCCGTCAAAACGTTGTGCCATTTGAGTTAATGGGCCTTCAGGTCCGAAATTACCTAGATAGATCACAAGAGAGTTGATCGATTTATCTTCTGCTTCTTTGAGTGCTTTGATCATGTCATTTTCATTTTCGATGATCGTTTCTAGCTCTACAATATTAATCTCTTTGTTTTGACATTGTGCGACAACGTTGTTTCGGCGTTGCTTTGATAGTGAAATCGGAAAGCAGTCACGGCTAACAGCAACAATGCCCATATTTACTTGAGGAATGTTAATCATAATAATCTCTATCTATTTGGTTGTTAGTACTTGATATACAACGTTGTGACGGTACGGCTTGTTTGGCCCATAAATACAATCTTCTTTGTTATCCATATTGATTTGGTTTGGATAACATTGAGTCTCTAGACATAAGCCTGCATGCTTATGATAAATTCGGGAATTTCGGCCATGCTCTTCGTTTAAAAAATTACCGGTGTAAAATTGCATGCCAATTTGGTCACTTGCTACATGCAAGTGAAGGCCAGATGTGTTTTCTGAAACAATTGCGTTAGTTTGAAATTCGGTTGGCTCGAAACACCAACAGTGGTCATAGCCACCAGCCGCTTTTAGTTGCTGATTGTTTAAGTCCATATTCTGTTTAATTTGAACAGATTGACGAAGGTCGAATGGAGTATCTTCAACCGGCGCTTCAAATAATGGAATTGCGCAACTATCTACAGTTAGGTAACGGTCAGAGTTGATTTGAATACTGTGGTTCAACACATTTTCACTTTCATCTAAGTTAAAGTAAGTATGTTGAGTCATATTAATTGGGGTTTTTCCGTGTGGCATTGCTTCATAGCAGATACGGAGTTCATTTTCTTCAGATAAGTGGTACGTGACCTCGAAATCGATCGTATGTGGATAGCTTGCTTCATCAGCATTTATCGTTGTCGCGAGTTTTAATGTGGTGTCGTTAATGATTTCGACAGTCCAGCGTTTTGCGCCTAAATTGGCAGAAGCACCATGTAAATGATTGGTGTTTTCATTTTGTTCTAGTGCAAAATCAATATCGTCAATTGAATAATGGCCATTAGCAATACGGTTTGCCCAAGGCCCGACAACGCAACCTAAATAGCATGCCCCATCAATGTAATCATTCGGAGTGTCGTACCCCAAAACAATATTTCTAGTTTTTTCATGCTTGTCTTGTACATAGAAATTGACAATTAAACCGCCGAGATCAGAAATATCAACTTGGGTGCCTTGTTGATTAACTAAAGAGAACAATTGGTATTCACCCCAACTCATCACTTTGAAATTTGCCATAATTTAATTATCCGAATTATTTGAATAACTAAATTTTGCGCTTTACACAGTATTTTTTCTATTATGTTTTTTTAGTCTCTAATTAATAAAAAAAGTTAATGTGATCCAAGACGTATATCTCTTGTTGAACTTGAATTTTTGCCCGTTAAATTTATTTAAGTTACCTTGCTGATTAACATGAATTAAACTTGGTAATTACTGTTGCGTAACAAGAGAAATCCCCAAGTGGTACGACCAACTTGGGGATTAAACAACCTACATTGCTAATATTTATGAAAAAGAGTCACGTTATGCTTTACCTGCATTGGTTGGCACGCCACATCTTAACCAGAGTGAGCTTCACAAACCATATTCCATTCTCTTGGCAATACTTTTTTACCAGGTTGAACGTTTATGACATGTCGTGACTCGATTTCTTGTGAAGAACGGCCAAGCATGAGGTCAAATTTTCCGCCTTCAACCACACGTCTATTTGATGAGTCGGTGAAGCTCAACATGTGAATAGGGAGCGTAAAGGTAACGGTTTTGGTCTCTCCAGCGGCTAAGAATACTTTATGGAAACCTTTCAACTCTTTTACAGGTCGCACTACAGAACAAACTTGGTCACGAGCATAGAGTTGGACGATTTCTGTACCATCACGTTCACCTGTGTTAGTGATGTCGATAGACAGAGTTACTGATTCATCAAAGCCATAGTCTGTTTTGTTTAATGTTGCATTGCTGTAGTCGAAGCTTGTGTAACTTAAGCCAAAACCAAAATTGAATCGAGAGCCAAAATGGAAGGCTATCGGTGTGCCAGCACTTTTCAGCTTATGGTTATAGAAATACGGAACCGCTCCAACATTTTTTGGAATAGATAAGGTTAACTTACCGCTAGGATTGGTAACCCCTGTCAATACATCAGCAATAGCATCTGCCCCACGTTGACCAGGAGCCCAACCATATACGATCGCAGCAGCTTCATCTTCTGCTCGGCCTAAGCAATAAGGGCGACCACCTGTAACAACGACAACAACTGGCTTACCGCTGTCTAGCGCTGCATTAAGTAATTGTTGCTGCACACCAGGTAGGTCAAGTGTATCTGCGTCAGAGCCTTCACCAATCGTACCAGTTTGGAATAAGCCTGCTAAATCTCCCACACATACTACCGCGACATCTGCGTCGCTAATGATAGAAGTTGCTGATGCAATCTTCGAGGTATCCATACTTACCGGTGATGTTTTATCTTGCGTGACTGCCATATCAACATCTCCAGGGAAAACGGGCGCTCCACCGTGACGTTCTGTAAGGATATCGCAACCTTTTTGGTAGCCAATCAGAGTCACGCGTTGTTCCATTGCCTCTTTGATAGATTTAGCAACACGTTCTGATGAATCGTTACCGCTCAAAATGAGATGCACAGGGAAACTATAGCCACCAAGCAGTGCTAATGGATCATCAGCCGTAGCACCTAGGAGTGCAACTTTACTATCCTTCGATAAAGGTAATTGACCATTGTTTTTCAGTAGTACAATTGACTCACTGGCTGCTTGATAGGCGAGCTCATCACTCGTTTCATTATGTAGAGGCCCAGTAGGTACAGGTGTGTATGGGTTTTCGAATAGGCCAAGGTCAAATTTCATGGCTAAGACGCGGCCAACGATCTCATCAATTTTTTCTAATGTGATGAGTTTTTGCTCAATCGCTTCACTAATGTAGGTTGTACAAGCATCATCAGGTAATTCAACATCTAGTCCTGCGTTGAAAGCTTGTGCTGCAGCATCAACGCGATCTTTAGCGGTAGCATGGTGCTCACTTAGAAGTTCAACACCGCCGTAGTCAGCAACAATAAGACCATCGAAGCCCCACTGGTTTCGCAATACCTCTGTCATTAGAAACTCTGAGCTATGACATGGTTCACCATCAATATCATGGTATGCCGGCATTATGGAACCCGCATTACCTAACTTCACTGCCATTTCAAAAGGCAGTAAAAAAGTGTCATTCAACTCTTTAAAGCCTAAGTTTACTGGTGCGTGATTGCGCGCTCCTTCACTGGCTGAGTGGCCTACATAGTGTTTTAATGTTGCGATCAAATCACGGTCTTTACCTTGAAGACCTTTTACATAACTGGTGGCCATGACACCAACCAGATAAGGATCTTCTGCTAGGGTTTCTTCAGTACGCCCCCAGCGAACATCACGAGATACATCTAATACAGGGGCAAGACCTTGCTTGGCACCTACGGCTCTTGCTTGGCGACCAATATCTTCGGCCACTTTTTCCATTAATTCAGGGTTCCACGTGTGCCCGTAGTTTAAAGAGGACGGATAAAGGGTTGCACCTTGTGCCATTAAGCCAACTAAACACTCTTCGTGCGGAATGGCTGGAATTCCGAGTCGAGTATTTTCTATTAGATGTTTTTGCAATTGATTTAATGCCTGAACCCCTTGTTTTGCACCAACAGTATGAGTACCAAGTGGGCGGGTTATTTGCCCAAGACCATGCATTAATTTCTCTTGAACTGTGCGAGAAATGCTATTGCTTGACATTTCGAGTTCGCGCTCTTGATGATCGCCATTTTCATCTAAGATTAACCATTGTGCACCTAATTGAGCTACTTTCTCTTCTAGTGTCATTTTTGAAAGTAAATCTTTTACGCGTTCGTCAGTGGTATGTTCAGTGTTTTTGTAGATACACATAAATATTTCCTAATGATCTTACACCAAGATATTTGATAATTTAACTTGATGAAAATTTTTATGATATAAAATTAATTAGTAAGATAACTTAAGTTAGCCCCATAAGTTATATATGGGGCTATGTAATACCGTCAGGAGCAACAATATTACGAGGGGATATATTAAATAGCATGAAATTAACATAGCTATTTAATCACCAGTGTAAATTATTAACATAATTCTACATTATGCTTTTTATCTTTTATTTCTGTTGGCTCTTTAGCATCTAACTCTAGAAGAGCCTTTATTTGTAATAGCTTTTCCATATCAAGCTTATAGAAAGTCATAAGAACAGCTAATGAAGCAAACATTACACCAGGCACAACGGTATAAAGTAAATTGATTGTATTTACGGCTTCTAGTGTTTGTGTTTCAGCTCCTCCAACGTAACCTGCTAGTGCTAACAACCAACCGACAGCAGCACCACCTAAAGCAATACCTAATTTGATTGCAAATAAATTTGTAGAGAAAACCATGCCGCTTAATGAGCGATTACTGCGTGTTTTTTCATAGTCAACTACGTCAGACATCATGCTCCATAAAATAGGTGTCGTGGCAGTTTGAACAAGGGCTAAAACCATCGTTAAAGAGAACAGGATTGCGATGTTTGTTGGGTCGACAAGATAAATAAGCATCGACAAAAAACCTGATACTAAAATCAAGACACGATAAACTTTAGTTTTGTCATATCCACGAAAGAGAGGAGCTGAAACCATTGCGCCAATAATGGCAGCAATCATACCTGAAACCATGAAAATGGTGGCTAGATCTGGGCGCTCCATTACGACATTGACGTAATACATCGTTGTTGCGCCTTTTAATACGGCAGCTGTCAGTAAAATGATATTAAGGATAAATAGAATGCGCCATTGATGGTTTGCCAGCAATAATTTTAGGTCGGCCCAGACAGATTGCTTTTCTTCAATCTCAGGAACGTGACGCTCTTTTGTATTCGAAAAACTAACAAAGAAAAGGAGGATGGCAATCATTCCCATGGTAGCCATTGCACCAAGGTAGCCTTTTTGGAGGTCCCCTCCACCAATGATATCTACCAGTGGAAGAGCAACTAGAGCCACAATCAGTCCGCCAGCCGTACTTAGAGCAAATCGGTAAGACTGTAGTGATGTTCTCTCATTTGAATCATTTGATAATGCGTTTGCCATAGCACAATATGGAACGTTTATCGCTGTATACATAAGCGTTAAGAAGATATATGAGGCGTAGGCATAGACAATTTTCCCAGTCTCTCCAAAATCTGGTGTATAGAACGCAAGCATACATGCAAGACCAAATGGTACAGCCACCCAAAGCATGTAAGGGCGGTAGCGCCCATGTTTCGTCTTGGTGCGATCGACTAGCGAACCCATGAGAGGATCAGTGACAGCATCAATAAAGCGTACTAGTAAAAACATTGTGCCCATATGAGCTGGGGAAAGACCATATACATCAGTATAAAAGTAGGCTAGAAAAAGCATGACGGTTTGCCATACAAAATTACAACCAGTATCCCCTAAACCGTAAGCGACCTTTTCTCTTACAGATAGTTTAGTTATGTTCATTATTATTCTCCGGGTACATTTCTTATTTGTTTTATATATTTGACCATCAGATTTAATTCTGCACTTACCCAAATTTGCTATCACTTTACGTTATTTAACTTATGTGATTCAAGTTCAACAACGAAATTGTCATCTTTTTGATTTTTTATAAAACAATGACTTATGTGTTTTTTTGTCTTGGTTGACATAGTGAGCTTTCCGATTTGTGGTGTAGCACACATAAAACAGATTGCTAAATTAAGAAGTAAAAAACCGTAATTGATAATGAAAGGTCTTCAATGGAATATTAAGTTATGAAAGTGAACTTTTTTTAACGGAATGTATACAATGAGCGAATTTTTCAAAGATATTAAAAAAATCAAATTTGAAGGTAAGGAAACAACCAACCCTCTGGCTTTCCGTCACTATGATGCAGATAAAATGCTCCTTGGTAAAAGCATGAAAGAACATTTGCGTTTTGCAGCATGCTACTGGCATAACTTCTGCTGGACAGGTTCAGATGTGTTTGGTGGGAGTACTTTTGAGCGACCTTGGCTTCAAACAAATGACCCAATGGAGTTGGCTTTGATGAAAGCCGACCATGCATTTGAATTCTTCTCAAAGTTAGATGTGCCTTACTACTGTTTTCATGATACGGATGTTGCTCCCGAAGGGAATTCCATTAAAGAGTACGTGAATAACTTCCAAAGAATGGTTGATATATTAGAACAGAAACAAGATGAAACAGGCCTCAAGTTGTTGTGGGGGACTGCAAATGCATTTTCAAATCCTCGCTACATGTCAGGCGCAGGTACAAATCCTGACCCAAAAGTGTTTGCTTATGCTGCTACACAAATATTTAATGCGATGGGCGCAACACAACGCTTAGGTGGAGATAACTATGTGCTTTGGGGGGGGCGTGAAGGCTATGAGACCCTATTAAATACGGATCTTCGTCAAGAGCGTGAACAATTAGGTCGCCTCATGCAGATGGTTGTTGAACATAAGCACAAAATAGGTTTCAAAGGCACAATTCTGATTGAGCCTAAACCTCAAGAACCGACTAAGCATCAATACGACTATGATACAGCAACCGTTTATGGCTTCTTGAAACAGTTTGGCTTGGAAAATGAAATCAAAGTTAACATTGAAGCAAATCACGCAACGCTTGCGGGTCATAGCTTCCACCATGAAGTAGCAACGGCTACATCGCTTGGTTTATTCGGTTCTATCGATGCAAACCGTGGTGATGCACAGCTTGGTTGGGATACGGATCAATTCCCGAACAGTGTTGAAGAAAATACGCTTGTTATGTATGAGATTTTAAAAGCAGGTGGCTTTACAACTGGTGGCTTCAATTTTGATGCGCGTTTACGTCGCCCTTCTATCGACGCAGCTGACTTATTTCACGGTCATATAGGCGGTATGGATACCATGGCTCTTTCTTTAGAGCGTGCAGCCGATATGATCGAAAATGATATATTATCGAAAAAAATTGCTCAGCGCTATGCAGGTTGGAATGATGACCTCGGCAAGAAAATAATCTCTGGTGATCATTCCCTTGAATCTCTGGCGTTATATGCTTTGGAAGCGGACCTTTCACCAATCAAAGAGTCTGGTAGACAAGAGCGTCTTGAAAACATTGTTAATAGCTTCATTTACAAGTAAATAAACTAAAGCACCATTACGTCTCTTTGTGTACTTAATGGTGCTTTTTCTTGTGATATGGAAGAATTTTTATTGACTTCTATTAAATACATCAACTTGCAACCTAAGCCGAAAGCTGAATATGAATCAAATAACAATTAGCCTTGCTCAAAGCAATCTTGCTCCTATTAGTCGACAAGCTGCAGTTGAGGGCATCGTACTTTTAAAGAACACTGATAACGTGTTGCCATTTAATGTGGATGACACGGTTTCTCTATTTGGGCGCTGTCAAATCGATACATATCGCAGTGGTACCGGTTCCGGTGGTGCTGTAAATGTTCCTTATGCAGTGAATATATTAGAAGGATTCCGTGCTTGTGCTTCTATCAATGTTAATGAAGACTTGGCTAAGGTTTATCAGCATTGGGTTGCAAATAACCCGTTTGACAATGGTGGTGGTGGGTGGGCTGCAGAACCTTGGTTTCAAAATGAGATGCCATTGACTGATGAAGTTGTTGCGAACGCATCGAGTCTATCAACTAAAGCAATGGTAATTATTGGTCGTACTGCCGGAGAAGATCAAGATAATGCAGATGAAGCTGGTAGTTATCGGTTAACGGATCGAGAAATCGATATGCTTGAGAAGGTTACTCGTTACTTTTCTGATGTAATTGTCGTATTGAATGTGACTAATATCATCGATATGTCTTGGTTAGAAACACTTGACAATAAGCTTTCGGTGAAAGCTCTAGTTTATAGCTGGGCAGCAGGAATGGAAGGTGGTCATGGGCTAGCCGATATTGTCTCTGGTCGCCAGTCGCCAAGTGGTCGTTTGACCGATACTATAGCGTATCAGTTAGCTGATTATCCTTCTTTTAATAATTTCGGGCGTAAAGATCGCAATATTTACGCTGAAGATATTTATGTCGGTTATCGTTATTTTGAGACCTTTAATCCTGAGGCTGTACAATTTGAATTTGGTGCTGGGCTTTCATATACCACCTTTAAACATGAGATGACTTCCTTCTCAATCGAAGGTGGAGGAGCCGATGCTTCTTTGCATTTCAATATTAAAGTTACAAATAGCGGTCAAGACTTTGCGAGTAAAGAAGTGGTACAACTTTATGTTGAATCCCCTCAAGGTCAATTAGGTAAACCGGTGAGAGTACTTGTCGGCTTTTGCAAAACCTCATTACTTCAACCCTCTTGCAGTGAACAAGTCTGCATTACTGTACCTGTTGCGACGTTGGCGTCATATGATGATAGTGGAGTGACGGGCTACCATCATAGTTATGTACTGGAGTCAGGACGCTACAATTTTTACCTGGGAGGAAGCGTTCGATTTGCGAAACCAATCTCAGCGCATTATGAGGTGGATAAGCAAATTGTTATTGAGTCACTTCGCGAGGCATGTGCACCTATTCATGCCTTTGAACGTCTCAAACCCGGAAAAAAAATGCCATCCGGAGTGTATCAAGCTATATATGAACCCGTTCCCACTCGTGCCGCTTCTATGTCTGAGCGTATTCTAGATAATCTACCTCCCACATTGCCTTTAACCGGTGATCAAGGAATTAAGCTTATTGATGTGAAGCTAGGAAAATCCGAGATGAGTGACTTCATCGCTCAAATGACACCGAACCAACTTGCGGTGATTGTACGTGGCGAAGGAATGTGCAGCCCGAAAGTCACTCCGGGAACAGCATCCGCTTTTGGTGGCCTATCAGATAATCTATTTGAACTTGGAATTCCTATTGCTTGTGCCGCTGATGGCCCTTCAGGGATACGTATGGACAGTGGTCATAAAGCGACTCAAGTACCTATTGGAACACTGCTAGGTTGTACATGGAATCTAGAATTAAATGAACAACTATTTCACCTTATTGGTAAAGAGCTATACGCAAATGAAATAGACACGTTACTTGGTCCTGGTATCAATATTCATAGGCATCCATTAAATGGTCGTAACTTTGAATATTTCTCAGAAGATCCATTCATAACAGGCCTTATGGCTGCGGCTCAAACTCGTGGTTTAAATTCTGCCGGAGTCACTGGTACTATTAAACATTATGCGTGTAATGACCAAGAAACAGCTCGTATTGATGTTGACAGTATTGTGTCTGAACGTGCACTGCGTGAAATCCACATCAAGCCTTTTGAAATTGCAGTTAAAGAAGGCCAAGCTTCTAGCATTATGACGTCTTATAACCCTGTGAATGGTCATTGGGCAGCATCTAATTATGATCTAAATACTACGATTCTACGTGATGAGTGGGGATTTACAGGTATTGTAATGACGGATTGGTGGGCAAAAATGAATGATCCTATTAGCGCAGGAGAAGAAAGTAAAACATTCACTTCGTACATGTTACGCGCACAGAACGACCTTTATATGGTCGTAGAACATGAAGGGGCTGAAGTGAATGCAATGAATGACGATACTTTAGATGCTTTGGAAAAAGGTACATTGACGTTAGGTGAACTCCAGCGTAGTGCGATGAATATCTGCCGCTTTATTTTGACAACTCCAGCAATGGACCGTCCATTAAAAGCTTATGAAGCGATTAAGAGTTTTGATTCAATGAAGAGTGTTGTTCAAGGGGAGGCTTACAGTATAAACGAAGATATCCTATTAAATACTATGGCTAACCAATCATTATCTATTCAAGTTGATGAAGCGGCAGTTTATCAATTTAATAGTATGATGAAATATGATCATGACTCTCTTGCTCAATCGGCATGTAGTTTATTTTTAAATGGTCAATTTAGTATGACGTTACCAATTAATGGAACGAATGATGAATTAGTGCTGGTTGAGGGGGGGAAGGTTCAGCTAGAGCCTGGATGTTATACACTTGATTTGAACTTTGTTAAGCCTGGCTCAGTAATAGAAAAAATTATAGTGAGTAAAGTGCCGCGAATCGAAATCTAATCCGGAAATTGCCTGCCCCTGAGTGATTATTAGTCGAGTTATTTTTAATTTGAAGAGTTTTGTATCGACAGATCCACTCTTTAACTCTGGCTCAACTAATACCTTTATCACGCCTTTTTGTAAAATCAGGTTGTTGGGGTAGGTGATAATGTTGCCTGAACTGTGTCGGAGAATAACGTGGAACATGGTGATATCGATGATCACGCCACTGATGTCTTCGTCTTTCTCTGCGATTCTTACTCTGTCCCCGATACGGTACGGGAATGAAAAAAATATCAATACACTTGCGGTGAGGTTACTTAAGATAGACCATTGCGCGAATAAAGCGACACCCAGCACCGCAAATATAGAGGACAAGAATAGCGAAATATCGGCTTTGTTGCGTAAATCGAGTGAACTAAATCAGAATCGTACGATCAGATCAGAGACATTCTCTTATTGACTCCGA